>JBJYXQ010000527.1:3527-5805 GCA_046260035.1 Anaerolineae bacterium | reverse complement strand
CCGCAGCCACGCAGTGCGCTCATGGGCGTGGGCATATCCGAATCATCGCCCAGGGTCACGATTCGCCCTTCGCTATGCGTTTGAACGCCTCCTCAAAGCATTGCCTGGGCGCGCGCACCAATCCTGCGCCGACCATGCCCACGCCCGGTTTCTTGTGCGCGATGCCGGTGTTAATGAACGGCAGGATACCCGTCGCCATCACCTTGCGCACGTCGATACCAAGCGGGGTTCCACGGAAGTTGAGCGCAGGCACAGTGAATTGCTCGTGTTCGCCTGCTGTGATCTGGTACATCTCCTGCGTGACGTTAAGTGCCAGGGACGACGTTCCGCCGACGAAGCGTACAATCGCCGGCGCTGCGGCCATCGCAAAGCCGCCCAAACCGCCCGTCTCGGTGATCGACGAGTCACCGATGTCTGGGTTGGCGTCGTCGGCGGTGTAGCCGGGTAGCCACAGCCCCTGTACCACCGGCGCGGGAGCGGTGAACCATTGCTCCGGCATACTCGCTACGCGGATGCCGAAATCTGTCCCGTTGCGTGCCATCACTGTGACGAGGGTGCAGCCCTCGATCCCTTCGGCTGGTTCGAGCATTGCCTTTATCGCCGCCATCGAAAGGTTGAGGAAGAAGTGGTCGTTGCTGTCGATGAACTTCAGCACTTCGGCAGCAACTTTCTTCGTCGATGTTTCGATCAGTGCGGGCGCGATCTGGCGGATGAATAGAGACGTCGCGGCACGGTTACGGTTGTGGACTTCGTCGCCCATGTGGAGCGCCTGGGCGATGATGCTGCGCAGGTCGATGGGGCCGGTGGCCTTGAGTGCCGCTTTGAGCGCAGGGTAGAGCGTCTCTTCCATCCACTTGAGGCGTTCCAGCACATCGTCGCCGTAAGCGCCGTAACGCAGCACGCGGCCCAACCCCTCGTTCTGTGTCCCGTAGGTGAGATTGCCAAACGTCTCGTTTTGCACGATGAAGACCGGCATCGAGGGCGATACAATGCCCGCCATCGGCCCGACGGTGTGATGGTGGTGGCAGGGATCGAAGGTGAATTCGCCTGCTGCCGCCATCGCCGCGGCCTGCTCATAATCCTCGGCCCAGCCCTCATAGACGGCGGCGCCCACAATTGCACCGCGCGTCGGCCCGCACATACGCTCCCAGCTGATGGGCGGCCCGGCGTGCAAGATCATCCGTTCTCCTAAATCGGGGATCACATCCTTTGCTACGCCCATCCCTACGAGCAACGGCCGTCCGCTGCGGATGCGCGTCACGGCTTCGGTGTTTGCCGCGTCGATATCCACGCCACTCTTGGTGTGGGTGATCTCCACATAACCTTCCAGTGGCGGACGCCAATCCACGTGGATGGCCTCCACACCCTGATCGCGCAGACTTTCTGCGAAACTCTCCAATCCAACATTCACGGCCTTGAGCGATTGGCCGAATAGATCCTGAATAGCCATAGTTAACTCCTTTCTTAATTTTGGATTTTAGATTTCTGATTTTGGATCACTGTGTGAGCTGCAGGATTGCTTTTACGCAGTGTTTTGATTGAGGAGACGATCATTGCAACGATTTCATTGGTTTCTTGCATCAAAGATGACAAGCGCGTTTCGGGAACGAGTTCTCCTTCAACTAATAGCTCTAGCCAGTATAGCGTTTCGTCCGCTTCTTCTTCAACAATGCTGAGCTTGGCGATCATATCCGCAGTCGATTTGGCGCGACAGGCAGCTCGGTAATTAGCTCCGACAGAAGTCGCTGAACGTAAGACCTGCCGCCCAATCACATCGGCAGTTTTGTTGACCGGCAACGATTCAACCATATGGATAACACGCAATGCTAGCTGCTTTGTACGCGCTTTAAACGCCTTCTCGTCCATTCTCGTATCCAAATCTAAAATCCAGAATCTAAAATCTAAAATCCAATATATAGCCCGCGAGCCGCGTTGCTGCGGCGTTAGATTCGAGCACGATCACGCCTGCCTTGCGGAGGGTAGCTTCCTGCGCCAGCACGTTCTGTGGATCGCCTTCCGTGCCGCAGACCGAGGCGATAAACAGGACCTCGCGCCTTTCCTTCTTGAGCCACGCCTGCGCTTCCCGGATGGCCTCCACGGCAGCGCCGGCCGGGTCGGGATGAACGCCGTACCCTAGCACGATGTCCAGGAAGATGATGGCGGTCTCCGGGTCCTTGGCTTCGTGGAGGATACGACGGTTGCGCAGTGTTGGATCGAGCATCGGATGCAGCCGTCCCACGGTGAACTCGTCTTCACCCAGATCGACGGCAGTGTGGCC
>JBJYXQ010000527.1:0-3427 GCA_046260035.1 Anaerolineae bacterium | reverse complement strand
TTGGCGGGGATGCCGCCTGCTTCGCGGATGACCTTTGCTTTGCCGCCCAGGAAGCATACGACGGTGGGTTTGTCACTCGCCTTCAATTGCTTCAACACTTTCTCGGCAACGGCTGGTGCGGGAGGTTTGGAGACCAGGAGCAGCACTTCGGTTGCGGGATCAGCCTGGAGCGCTTTCAGCCCTTCGAGCATCATGATACCGCCGACGGCTTCTGAGAGATCGCGCCCACCCGTGCCGATGGCTTGTGTGATGCCCACGCCCATCCGTGTGAGTTGGCTTGTTACCGCTTGGAGACCTGTGCCGCTGGCAGCAACGACGCCTACCGGTCCGGGGATGATGCCATTGGCAAATCCCAGCGCCGCGCCGTTGAGGATCGCGGTCCCGGCATCTGGCCCCATCACCAGCAGCCCTTTCTCGCGCCCCAGTTTTTTTAGCGCGATTTCGTCCTCTACGCTGACGTTGTCGCTGAAGAGGAAGACGTGCATCCCCTGGTTGAGCGCGTCGCGGGCAACACCCGCTGCGTACCGTCCGGCGACGGAGATAAGGGCGATATTGGCGCCCGCAAGTTGTTGCGCGGCAGCCGAAAGTGTCTTTGGCGGTGCGGCTGTACCGCTCTCGGCTTTGGGCGCGCGGGATGCTTTGAGCAATTCGTCGGCGCGCGCGGCTGCATCGACCTTCGCCTTACCTGCAATTCGTGCCGCGATGATGAGGTCGTCGGCAGAGGCGGCTTCAGCCTCCGGCGTGAGCAAACCGGCGTCCTTGAGGATGCCCTTGTTCGCGGGCGTGCCCATCACCACGGCGGCATCTTCCACGCCGGGCAACTTCAAGAGTCCCTGCGCCACCTGCAGCAGGGTGACGGAATCGTAGTATTCGCCGCTTTTAATCGTCGTTTGGATCATCAAATGACCTCCTTCAAGCATAGTTCAAAATTAAAAGTCCCAAATCCGAAGTCTTGAGAATTCATTTACTTCTGTTGAATCTTTCGTGTTATTTTGATTCACGGTTGATTCTTGTCGTCACAGCCGTGCCCCATTACAATGCCTTGAGTTGCCACAGGAATCCGGCGACTGTATCCAATCCCGAACTTGCGCCGTGATTGATAACGCGCGTCGCCGCGTGTTCCAGTTGGGCGGAATCCTCAGCGGACAGTGCGGCGAGAAGGCAATGCCAGTGTTCATCTGCCAATCCCTGGCTGGCCGCGTGCAGGAATGCCCGGCTCAGGCGTGTGGTGCGCGGGGCGGCGGCGGTAAAGAGGCAGGAAACATGACGCGTGATGCGTGATGCGTGATGCGTATTTCGTAATTTGCTATTCGCAATTCGCATCCCCAGCATTACACCCGCGAGGAAATCGTCGCCGGAAGGGGTGAGGCCGGGGCCCAGACCGGCGATGGCAGCGGCTGCGTCGTGGATAGCGGCAGTGTCGTTCGCGGTCAAGGCGCATCCCAGGGCAGTCACGAGTGGGTAGGGGTGTCCCGTCAGTAGCCCGACGAAGGGCGAGCCGGTAGGATCGCGCGTGGTCGCCTCGTGTATCGCAATGTCGCGCAACTGCGCCAGGCACGCCGGTCGAAGTGTGAGGGCTTCCCACGGCGGGCGCGGATTCCACCACCGGGTTTCTGCATCGAAGTCTATTTGCCACGGTCCAACGTGAAGCACATCCAATGCCCACGTGAGGTTGACCTGCCGGGGTAGGGGAGTGTCGGGCAGGGCCGAGACGACGACGTTGAACGGCCCGTTGCCGGCTTCAGGCAGCACCAGCGCGATCACGTCATCGCCGATCAAAAGATCCACGGCGCGGCGGAAATGACCGAGAACCTGCGCTGCACCCGTCGCAGACCGCAGAACGTCCCACGCGTGTGTGCTGATCGACTGCGCGTGTACCCTCAAAGCACAAGGCCACCGCATCGTGTGCGATGGCCCTGGCAGGTGGTTACAGTTTGTGCGCGGCGCGACATGCTCCGTTTCGGCGCGCGTTGGTAGAACGGCGTCTATCAACATGCCTGAGAAACGGGGCAAGTTGCAGGCCGATACGGGTGAAATAGCAGGTACGTCATCCACTTTGCTGCTCATAGAAGGTAAAAAGGACTGTCCCCGGATTTGTGTACTGGATGTTTTATGCAGGAGAACATTTTCATTGTATGAATGATGGGGGGATTTGTCAAGATTACGAAAGAATGCTTGACGTGTGATGGATTTCCTTATATCATTTTTACATAGGTTTGTGTCTAGAAAGGCAAGCTCCACATTCTTTGTTAATCTCTGTTTAATCTTACTGAGGAGTAAGGAGGTCAGAATATGAAGACGGCCAAGTTGGTGAGGATTATGTCTATCACTGGGATTGTGCTGGCTTTGCTGGGTGTCTGGTGGGCAGCGACACGCAGCAACAGCGTGCAGGCTCGGACACTCACTGCACCTTCGGAGCCATATTCCTGGAAGAATGTAGAGGTGGTCGGCGGCGGTTTTGTGCCGGGCATCATCTTCAACACGACTGAGCCAGGCCTGGTCTATGCCCGCACCGACATCGGCGGGGCCTACCGTCTTGATACCGCGACCAACCGCTGGATCCCCTTGCTGGATTGGATCGGCTGGGACGAATGGGGGTGGACTGGCGTTGACAGCCTGGCGACGGACCCGGTGGAACCGGATCGGGTGTATGCTTTTGTCGGCAGCTACACCAACAGTTGGGATCCCAACAACGCTGCAATTCTGCGTTCTGCCGACCGGGGCGCAACCTGGGACATCACCGAACTGCCGTTCAAGGGTGGCGGTAACATGCCCGGTCGAGCAATGGGTGAGCGTCTGGCTATCGACCCGAATAGCAACAACATCCTCTACCTGGGCACGCGCAGCGGAAACGGCCTGTGGCGCAGCACGAACTTTGGCGTGACTTGGTCGCAAGTGCAAAGCTTCACGGCGGTGGGCAACTACGCGCCCGGTACAGGCGAATATGAGGGTGATTTGATCGGTGTCGTATGGGTTGTGTTCGACGGCGAAACCGGCACCGCCCATATGCCCACGCCGAATATTTACGTGGGCGTGGCTATGACCGAGACCACAGTGTATCGCAGCACCGACGCGGGCCAAACCTGGGAGCCGGTTCCCGGCCAGCCGGAACAGGGCTACCTGCCCTATCACGCGGTTCTGGCTTCCAACGGTGTGCTCTACATCACATACAGCAACAACTGTGGACCTTATCAGGGCACTGCGGGTGCGGTCTGGAAATATGACACGAACACTGGTATCTGGACGGACATTACGCCCCCACCGTATACATCGCCCACGCTGGAATACGGCTATGGCGGTTTAGCTGTGGATGCCTCCGACCCGGATATCGTCATGGTGTCTAGCCAGGAGCTTTGGTGGCCAGATGATATCATCTTCCGCAGCACCGATGGGGGAGCCACTTGGAAGAAAATTTGGGAGGTTACGG
>JBJYXQ010000526.1:0-3503 GCA_046260035.1 Anaerolineae bacterium | reverse complement strand
CCGCAAGATTCCCGGATAATCAACTCGGTTCCCAGCATAATGCGCCGTGGTGGCTCTGCGCCATTGTGGATGATGTCAAGCAGCATTTCCACAGCTTTGACACCGTGAAGGTGTGCCGGTTGGTGGACGGTGGTCAGTTGCGGTCTGGCGATTGTGGCGGGGGGAAGGTCATCGAAACTGATCAGGGCGATGTCCTGTGGGACGGTTAATCCGGCTTCGTAGATGGCTCTGAGTGCGCCCAGTGACATGGCATCTGACGCGCTGAAGATAGCATCGGGTTTATGGGGAAGTAGCTGCTGCATTGCCTCGTAGCCGCCGATTTCCGTGAAATAGCCTTCGCTGACCAACGTTTCATCCACCGGCAAGTCGTGCGCCTGCAATGCTTTGCAATACCCCGTGTACCGGTCGAGCGCGGCGGTGGTGCGCATCTCACCGGTGATGGCGCCGATGCGTTTGTGCCCTAGGCGTAGCAGATGCGTCACGCCGGTGCATGCACCGGCTACGTTATCCACGTCGACATAGTTGGCGTTGGGGTGGTTCAGCGGGCGGCCGGCGACGACGACCGGCACATCGCTTGCCAATAAGCGGGCGATGAGACCGTCGCCGATTTGCCCAACTTGGATCACGATCCCGTCAAGCAGTCCCGGTCGTGAGATGCGCGGGTAAAATTTCTCCTCATCCGCTTCGGTCTGCACAAGAAAGAGCGCGAGGGTGTAATCGTGGTCGTTACATGCCTCGGCGATACCCTGCGTGAGCTGGGGAAAGTACGGGTCATTGAACAGTGCCTCTGTCCGGCGCGGCAGAACCAGTCCGATGACGCGCGATTCCTGCGCGGCCAGGGAGCGTGCGACGGGGTGGGGGCGATAGCCGGTTTCGGCGATGATACGCTGCACCCGTTCACGTACTTCGGGCCGTACATTGGGGCGGTTGTTGAGCACGCGGGATGCTGTTGTGCGCGAGACGCCAGCACGTCTGGCGATTTCATCAAGGGTTAGAGTTTTGTTGGGCATATTCCCCCCTACAAGGTTTTGGAAGCGCTTCCAATCCCTACTATAGCACAGTTAGGAGGGGCTTGTCAAGGGGTTTCGGTTAGAAATTACGGCGGCGCCGGTCGAAGCGATGCAGCCCAGCCTCGCGTGCCTGTTGCGCAGCCGCCGCGTATTCGGCCGGGGTCACACGATGATCGATAGGCATGGCGTCGGTCGTACATTGCCAGGCTTTGTAGGCGGGGTGGTATTGCGACATCACATTAATATATGTGTCTTTCGAGACCTCTTCCACCAGGAAGTGGGCGATTTTAGCAGTCCCCGCCAATCCGCCGGGCAGCACGAGGTGGCGGATGAGCAGTCCACGCCGGGCGAGGCCGTGCGCATCGATCACCAAATCGCCGACTTGCCGATGCATCTCTTTCACCGCAGCCTGGTTAATCGCTGGGTAGTCACGGACAAGTGAGAGTTGCTGCGCGATGTCGGCGTTGGCGTACTTCATGTCGGGCATGTAGATATCGATCAGGCTATCCATCAGGCTGAGCGCCTGGGGCGCGTCGTAGCCACCGGTGTTGTAGACAACGGGCAATCGCAGACCTGCCTGGATAGCGACCGTCAGTGCCATAACAATTTGGGGGACGATGTGCGTAGGTGAGACGAGGTTGATATTATGACAGCCCTGTTGCTCGAGGTCGAGCATCATCGACGCTAGATCTTGTGGGGAAACAGGCCGTCCGGCGACATGCTGGCTGATATCGTCGTTTTGGCAGTACTGGCAATGCAGGTTGCAGCCGGAGAAGAAGATCGTGCCAGAGCCATAGCGTCCGCGTAGGACATCCTCTTCGCCGTGATGCGGCCCGTAACTGGCGACGTAGGCGGTGGCTCCAATACGACATGGGCCGGCGCGCTGCGTACGGTCGATGCCGCAGTCGTTGCCACAGAGATGGCAGTCGTGCAGTGCTTGCTCGGCTTCCACGCTTTTTGCAGCAAGTTTTCCGCTTTCCAGAAGCGTCAGGTAGATAGGTGAAGCGTTCTCGACAGTCTGCATCAGCTGATACCATTTTTAGGGTATTTTTCCGTTTCCAATCTGACCCGGAGACGGAAAAATACCCTTCATGATCTTTACCGGATCAAAGCGTCGATTTCTTCAACTTGTGACTGGGTCAACGGGCCAAACTGCATGGCTTTGGCATTTTCTTCTACCTGCTTGACGGTTCTGAAGCCGGGGATGGGGATGTTGGTTTCACTGCGTGCCCAGAGCCAAGCCAGCGCGCCTTGGGCCAGTGAACGCCCGTTGCTGGTCAAAATTTCACGCACTGCCTCGATCTTTTTGAGAAATTCTGAGTTAGCTTGACCGTCTTTGAAGTACTTCATCCATTCCGGGCTTTTTTGACCCCGCACATCATCGATAGAAACACCAGTTCCGGCCGAATATTTGCCAGTTAACAAGCCCATAGCTAGAGGGCCGCGATTGATGAGGGCCAGGTCGTGCCGTTCGCAGACGCTGATGATAGCGGGATTGTCGTCCAGTACATTCAGCTGAGCCTCGATGGCGGCGCAATGTTCGCCCTGGGCGAAGAATTCAGCGCTCTTGGGGAAATCGGTGCTCCAGCCGTAGACGCGGATTTTGCCCTCCTTAACTAACGCTTCCAGCGTATCGCGTACCGGTTGGGCTTGCTCCACGGGGAAACCATTGTCGTGGAAAAGGTACACGTCGATGTAATCGGTTTCCAGGCGGCGCAGTGATCCTTCGCACGCCTTGCGGATGCCTGCCGGCGACGCGTCGGATCCGGTAACCTGGCGCGTATCCTCGTCGAATAGCGCGTTGAATTTGGTGGCGATCACCACCTGGTCGCGCCGGTCGCCCAACGCCTGTGCCAGCACCCGCTCACTGTGCCCCGCACCATAGACGTTGGCTGTATCGAAAAACGTCACGCCCAAATCCATCGCTCGGTGGATAGCGCGAATTGACTCCGCATCATCCACTTCTCCCCATCCCAGTGGCGTTTCTCCTGCCCAGAATGGGCCGCCGATGGCCCAGCAGCCCAATCCCATGGCGCTCACTTCAAGTCCTAATCTGTGAATTTTCCTCTTCATAATCAAACCCCCTTAGCTCTAGTGTATTTTAGGATTCCCGGTCATTTTTCGTTTCTTGGGGCATCCGATGCCTCCGTACTGTCGCCGCATTGCTCCAGCGTGCTTGTGACCGATAATTACTGACCCGAACGTACGGTGAATTGTATGTGTATCCTAATTTTACCACATCGATCCCGAAGATATTGAGCAAGGGATTCAGCAATTCGGGGGAGCCCTCCGGCGTTTGATGGCAAGATCGACTTAATGATGACGTGTGGGGTGTTTCAGGCTGCCCTCAATTCTCAAAGGCCTCTTCCTCAACAATGTTGGTATGGTTTCCAACATTGCAGACCTGCTATTCAACTTGTACCTGCAATTGAATAACTTCTTCGATTCCCTTTGTTGACAATTCTAACTTTTTGGGATATTATGAGTTAGAAT
>JBJYXQ010000525.1:0-2049 GCA_046260035.1 Anaerolineae bacterium | reverse complement strand
GCAAGACCCCCAAGAAGGAGATCGAGCGCCGGGTGCACGAGGCGGCCAAGATGCTACATATCGAGGAATTGCTCGACCGCAAGCCTAAGCAGCTCTCGGGTGGTCAGCGGCAGCGTGTGGCGGTCGGTCGTGCTATCGTGCGTGAGCCGCAGGTGTTCCTGATGGACGAGCCTCTGTCCAACCTGGATGCCAAGCTGCGCGTGAGCGCCCGTGCTGAGATCAGCAAGCTCCATCAGCGACTGGGAACGACCTTCATCTACGTAACCCACGACCAGGTCGAGGCCATGACGATGGGCACCCGTATCGCGGTGATGAACAACGGCATCCTTCAGCAGATCGATGTCCCGCAGGTGCTCTACGACACCCCGGCCAACATCTTTGTTGCCGGCTTTATCGGCAGCCCGGCGATGAACTTTATCGATGCCAAGGTGGCGGAGCAGGATGGCAAGTTGATCGTAGACTGTCGGGACTTTGGCCTGGAGATTCCCGCGGACAAGGCGGATGTTTACCATCCGTACGTGGGCAAAGAAGTCATCTTTGGCATTCGGCCTGAGGACACCTACGATCCCGAATATGCCTCTCCCGGTATCCAGAGGGCATCGATCGATGCCAAGGTGGACGTGACCGAGTTGCTGGGTCACGAGGTTATCGTCTACTTGATGACCGAGCACGTGGGGCCTTTCCTGGGCACCTTCGATCCGCGCACGGGCGCGCGAGTGGGCCAGACGATGCAAATTGCTTTCGACATGTCCCGCATGCATCTGTTTGACAAGACGACGGAGATGGCGGTCCGCTAGTCAATTCGAACCAACTATGAAAACGCCCCAGCCAAGTGCCGGGGCGTTTTTTTATTCCTTTCTGTTCCTTGCCTACTTGTCGGTTTTGTCTTAAAATGACCCTTGCGATGGAGATTCTATTTGAAGGACAGGAACTCAGGAAAAGGCGATTTTAATAACCGAACACAACTCTCGCCAGCTTAAATTGAGCCTGACAAGAGTGTCGCAAAACTCGCAGTGCAGCCTCTTGTAGGCGATTTTCGACAGCAAAAGTGGCTTTTTGGACGGAAAAACGGAAATTGCAGCCATTTTTGTGCACTTTTGCAGCGCTCTCGAAGTAGTGCTTTTTGAGCAAGTTGCAGTGCGTTCGGCAGTTTAGGGTCAAGTTTCCTGAGCTCCTGAAGGAGATCCAAGATGAAGATTCGTCGTGTATTTGTTGCTTTGGTGTTTTTGGGACTGTTTAGCCTGGCCTGTGGGGGCAGCGATGTGATCACGCCCTCGCCGGTGGTGGAATCCCCGACCGACGTGCCGCAGGAAGAGTCCTCGACTGAGGTGCCGCAGGAAGAGTCGCCGACTGTCACGCCGCAGAAAGTGGCTGTGCCAGAAGCGCCCATTGATGCGCCTGCGACGCCCGCGCTGCAAGATATCCCCACTGGCTCCGATGAAGGTGACGCGGCTGTGACCGTTTCAAACTATAGTGGCGTAGAGGCGTGCTACGTCTACATCTCGCCTTCGACCAGCGATAGCTGGGGCGGGAATCGTCTGGATGCGGGAGAGACGATCCCGGATGGCGCGAGTCGCCAGTTTCCGGTGACGCCGGATACCTACGACGTGCGCGTCGAGGACTGCGATGAGGAACCGCTTTATGAAGAGGGAGGGCTTGCCGTCGAGGGGAACGTTGATGTGTTGGTGGGCGGCGGGCGCGGCGGTGCGCAGGATAGTGTCACGCTCACGGTGAATAACACCCTGGATGTGGATATCTGTTTTCTCTTTGTGGCACTCAGTGACGGGACAACGTGGGGGGGGGATCGACTGGGTGCCGACGAGATTCTACCCCCTGGTTACGCCCTCACACTCTCTCTCGCGCCGGGTGAGTACAGTATCAAGGCGCTGGACTGCGGTGGCGAGAAGTTGGTGGAGTGGCATTATATTCCCGTGACGAATGAGACGGTGCTTGACTTGGAAAGCGGGGTGTACGATGCAGCTCCGGACGAAGCTGGCGGCACGGTGACGTTGAAAATCGTCAATCACACCGCCGGCAATATCTGCTACG
>JBJYXQ010000524.1:3981-6245 GCA_046260035.1 Anaerolineae bacterium | reverse complement strand
GCCCAGAGGACCGGAGCCAATTCGTTGTGTGATGCCTTGTTACAGAAGGTACTGCCAATGATTGAGAGACTCCCGGATGTGCAGGACAAAGCCCGGTGCTACCTGGAATCAGGTCGCCTTTTACGTTATCCGATAGGGGTGGCGCGAGAACAACTGAAGAAAGCAGTCCAGTTGGCCCATTCGGCAGGACTCAAGGCCATCGAAGCGGAAGGCCTGCGCGAATTGGGGCTAGGGTTCTGGATTATGCAGAATAACTTCGAACAAGCCACCCTCCACCTGGAACACGGTTTGCAGCTCAGCCGCGAGATCGAAAATCGCAAGTTGGAGGGGATAATTTGTAATGCATTAGCCCTTATTCTGGACGCTAACGGCAATGATGCTGAAGCCCAACGCTACGCGGAATTGGGCATCCGCCTATGTCGTGAGGTCGGCAACCGCTTTGATGAGGGCTTCGGATTTACTCATTTGGCTAGTAGTTACTATCACCAAGGCGCGTATGCCGCCGCGTTGCAGTACGCACAGCAAGCACTAACGCTGGGGATCGAGACCCAAACTTACTATCTGATAAGCTTAGCGTTATTGGGAGTGGGTCTGGTTTTGGGAGATTTGGGTCAATATGCGGAGGCCCTGACCTACTATGAACGCGTGCTGCACGCTGCCCGCGGAGCCAATAATCTACATATGGTGCGTACAGCATTGTTCTTCGTGGGCTTGTATGCGCACTATGCAGGTGATGACGCACGGGCACAGGCGTGTGGACAGGAAGGCCTGCGCATCGCATCGGCACTAGGTGAGCAGAACTCACAGAGATGGGGCTGGATGATAACGGGGCACGCGCTGATGGGGTTGGGGCAGTTGGACGAAGCCAATGCTGCCTACCAGCATGCCTTGAAGGGATGGGATCAGACTAATGGAATATGGTTCCGGGCCAGTCCGGTCCGTGTAGCGCTGCTCAAGGGAGACACAATAGCGCTACAAGAGGCGCTACCCCACGTCGAAGAAATTCTGCGCCGCTGGGACGCGCATCCGGGATTACGCGACGTTGGTATTGAACGGTTTGAGTCCTGTTGGGCGTGCTATCGTCTGCTGCAGGCCCTGCACGACCCGCGCGCCCCGGAGGTGCTGGAGCGAGCATACAATCTCGTCCAAGCAACAGCAGCCAAACTCCAGGACCCAGCGCACCGCCGCATGTTCCTGGAGAACGTCGCCGCGCACCGGGACATCGTCGCTGAGTGGGAACGTATACAACAGGACGCATAACCGATATCTGAACACTATCTGGTAAATCGAGGTCATCAATGTCAAATCCAAATTTTCGTTTTCGTGGGGAGACACAGATTCTAGACGAAAATACGCGCACTTCAGCGCCCGGGCAGTTTGTCGAACTGATGAACGGGTTCACGCATTACGAGCTTGCCGGACCGCCGGACAAGAACGTCGTTGTGCTCATTCACGGCTTCTCCGTACCCTATTTCATCTGGGATCCGACGTTTGCCGGGCTGGTTGAGGCCGGTTTTCGTGTGCTGCGTTACGACCTGTTCGGGCGCGGTTACTCCGACCGGCCCGATGTAACCTATGACTTCACCTTATTTGATCGCCAATTGCTAGAATTGCTGGACATACTCGACTTCACCGGTCCGGTCAATCTTGCGGGGCTGTCGATGGGCGGTGCCATTGCGGTGGGATTCACCGCGCAACATCCCGAGCGCGTGCGCAAACTGGCGCTCATCGACCCGGCGGGCATGCCAATGAAAGCAGCGCCGGGCACCAAGCTAGTACGCGTGCCCTGGTTAGGCGAATGGATCTTTGATCGTTATGCCGAACGGTTGATTGTGGCCGGGCTGGCGAAGGATTTCTACGTGCGCGATAAACTAGATGCGTTCGAGGCGCGATATCGCGTACAGATGCAATATCGCGGCTTCAAGCGTGCGCTACTGTCGACGTTGCGCCACGGTCCCATCACCACAATGGCGGATGCCTATCAAGAAGTGGGACGGCAAACCTGCCCGGTGCTGCTCATCTGGGGTCGTAACGACAAAACTGTGCCGTTTCCCATCAGCGAGAAGGTGCGCGCTGCAATCCCACGCGCTGAATTTCACCCCATCGACGATACGGGCCACATCCCGCATTACGAGAAGCCGGAAGTCGTTAATCCTCTACTGACGACATTTTTCCGGTCAACGGATTTAACGGCAAGATGATTTTACAATTGGAAGCAGGGCTTTATCATTCTCGCTTCGAGGGGAACGCCAGTTCCCCGTTTT
>JBJYXQ010000524.1:0-3881 GCA_046260035.1 Anaerolineae bacterium | reverse complement strand
ATGGGGAACGTAGGGGCAGCAGGAACTGCCCACGGATTCTTCACCGACTTCACCGACCCAGTGCAGGCCCACGCCTGGAAGCGCCTGGTGCGCGACATGGCGCTGCACCTCATCAACCGCTGTGGACAGGACGAAGTGCGCGCGTGGCTCTTCGAGACGTGGAACGAGCCGGATGTCCATTTCTGGCGGCAGAGCATCGAGGCGTTCTGCATCTACTACGACGCCTGCGTCGAAGGCCTGCGCGAAGCTGATCCCGCGCTCACGATCGGCGGGCCGGGCACGTGTCGCAACCTTTCGGAGATGCTGACGGCGTTCCTGGCACACTGCGACACCGGTATCAACACCTTTACCGGCGAGACTGGCGTGCGGCTGGACTTCATCTCCGTCCACGAAAAGGGTGTGCGTTCCCACAAAGAGGACCTGACGCCCAATTCGACGAGCATCGTCGAACGCGAAGCGCGCATCGTGGACTACATCCGCGAACACCATCCACGCTTCAGCGCCCTACCCTTCTTCAACGACGAGTGCGACCCGCAAGTCGGCTGGGGCGACATCCACACCTGGCGCGCCCGCCCCTACTACGCCGCCTTCGTCTGCAAGGTCATCAACCAACATCTGCGCAAGCTGGTGGATGAGAAAGACGTTCGCTACGGCCTGCTAAGCAACGACAACGGCTTCTTGGGAACGTGGGGCCACCGCACCCTGTTCGCGCGCTTCGCCGAGTTCGATCACATCGATCACGGGCAGGCGGATGGCAAGCGCGACGCGCCCCGCCTCGAGGAAGACCCGCGGCGGCGCAAATTCGAGCTGATCAAGAAGCCCGTCTTTACGGTGATGACGCTGTTGTCGCTACTCGGCGACACGCGACTGGCGGTCGAGGGCGTGGGCGATGTTGCGGAAGATGTCGGCGTCATCGCCACCCGACACGGTGATGACCAGATTGCCGTCCTGATCTATAACAGCCGCGATAAGATTATGAGGTCCGGTGTCACGCCAGTCACGCTACGGCTGACAGGGCTATCTTTCGACACGGCACTACTGGCGCATTACCGGATCGACGAGGCGCACGGCGACCCGTTCAGCGCGTGGGAAGCGGAGGGTGCACTGGCTTTCCCCACGCCGGAGCAGTACGCGGAGATACGTGCAGCCCAAGAAATTGCCCTGCTGGAAGAACCACACGAGGTTTCGGTCGTGGATGGTGCGCTCACACTTACGTTCGACCTGCCGCTGCCTGGCGTGAGCCTGGTACTGCTCAGCGCCAAAACTACCGATCCGCCCGGACAAGTCACGGGCTTGCGCACCGAACGCTACGAAGGAATGACCGGAAAAGAGGAAATTCTTTTCATCTGGAATAGCCTAGATTCCCGCGTAGTGCGCACTTACGAAGTATTGCACGCACCGACGCCCGCAGGCGCCTTCACACGAATTAACGGGCCGGATCAACTCGACGCCGCATTCCTGTACAATGCGGATGATGTATCGGGTTGCTATCGCGTCCGCGCTATCGATTATTGGGGGCGGGCTGGCGAAGCATCAGAGATATTCACCGTTATGAAATCTTCTTAGGGTCGGTAAATTTATAAGTTCCCGCCGCACACTGTCATTCCGAACGGAGCAGACCGCTGCGAAGCAGCGGCGCGGAGTGAGGAATCTCGTTGTGTCGAGTAAGGCTTCGTGAAAAGCCAGATTCCAGGTCAAGCGGAACGTGATCCCTCGCTGCGCTTCGGGATGACAGGCTTCGGGAGATTATTCTTTTACGAATCCTTAGTTGAGATCCTGAGTAATGATCTTCTCCGGCGTGACGACGATGAGCACGCTGGGCTGATCGCGGACGGAATCATAGTAGCGTCGAGCGTCGGCCTCAGTCTCGTAATAGCGGCGGACGATGCGCCAACGCATAGCTTCCTGGAACGAGTCGCCGGGCGGGATGAGCGTCGCCGTGCCGTAGAAAGTGACAGTGCGGTAATCGGGATGCCCGCCGTCGATGCACACGCTAATGCGTGGATCGCGCTTCAAGTTAAAGTATTTCGCGGTTTTTGTGCCGACGCTGATGTAGAGTTTGCCGTCTTCGTAGATATACCACACCGGACTGATCTGCGGTGGCCCATCCACGGTATTGGTGGCAACGACGGCGTGCCGTGGCGCGGCGAGAAATGTTTCGATTTCGGATAGCGTCATTTTTGACATATACTCCTCACTTTACATTGCCACAGAGACACAGAGAAAAAACCATCTATCACAAGGTGAGTATACTTGATTCGCCAAGGCTGTCATCCTCAGCAATGCTCGGTAAGATTCGATACAACCGTCATTTGCCCCGCTTATGTTCACCTGTATAATTCGCACATAGTACAGGATGCATCCGATACCTGAATATCACGGCGTGCCGGCCACGAACATTTCATAAGTATACGCATTCACACCCGTGCTAAAGCGAGCTTTTGGTCAAGGCGAGACCTAAATTCGTTTATTCGTTGCCAATTCGTTGTCAGCAGGCATAACAAACCCAAAATTCTGCCCATCCTGTTCATCCTGTCAAAAAGGAGCTTACAATGACCCCATTCAACGGTTTAGGCTTACACATCGGCAACCTCGCCCGCCTCTCCAACGCGCAATCGCGCTCGATCAGCCCGGAGAACTTCACCGGCGAGAAGGGCAAAGCGGGCATGGCCATCGAAGGAACCGGCGCGGGATGCGCTCGCGACCTGGGCCAAGGCTGGAAGATTTCGCCCTCGGTAGGCATCAATCCCGGGCAGACGTTCACGCTGGCAGACATCGACGGCCCCGGCGCGATCCAGCAAATCTGGATGACGCCGACGGGCAACTGGCGCTACAGCATCCTGCGCATCTACTGGGACGATCAGGAGCAGCCGTCGGTGGAGTGCCCGGTGGGCGATTTCTTCGCCATGGGCTGGGGTCAATACGCGCAACTGTCGTCGCTGGCGGTGTGCGTCAATCCCGGCAGCGCCTTCAACTGCTACTGGGAGATGCCGTTCCACAAACGCTGTCGCATCACGATGGAGAACATCGCCGAAGACCGGATGACCCTCTATTACCAGATCAACTACACACTCACCGATGTGCCGGAAGACGTGGGCTACTTCCACGCCCAATTCCGCCGCGTCAATCCCCTACCCTACAAAGAAGTCTACACCATCCTCGACGGTGTGAAGGGACAAGGCCACTACGTCGGGACGTATATGGCGTGGGGCGTCAACAACACCGGCTGGTGGGGCGAGGGCGAGATCAAGTTCTACATGGACGGCGACACAGCCTTCCCCACGATCTGCGGGACGGGAACGGAGGACTACTTCTGCGGCTCGTATAACTTCGAGAACCGTGAGACGCGCGAATACCAACCCTTTACCACGCCCTACGCCGGGCTACACCAGGTCATCAAGCCCGACGGCGTCTATCGCTCGCAGCAACGCTTCGGCCTGTACCGCTGGCACATCGTCGATCCGGTGCGCTTCCAGCAAGATCTGCGGGTAACGATCCAGGCACTCGGCTGGCGGAGCTATCGCCGCTACCTCCCTTTGCAGGATGACATCGCCTCGGTCGCCTACTGGTACCAGACCTTGCCGACCGCGCCGTTTCCACAGTTGCCGGACCGGGATGCGTTAGAAGCGATCTGATCTTCGTCTCTTTGTCTGCTGATTTCTCCAGGAGGAAATCGTGCCGGAATTACTCAGTGTTTGGCTACAAAGTCAGCTATTCTCACAGATTATGATTGCCATTGTCGGCATCCTGATCATTGTGTTCGTGGTTCGTTTCTTGCGCCGCACAGTGAGCGGTCAGATCAAGCAGCCGGAGACGCGCTACAAGTTCCGCAAACTCACCACTTTTACCGGCTATGTGATCGCTGTGATGGTCTTGCTGAG
>JBJYXQ010000523.1:7755-10687 GCA_046260035.1 Anaerolineae bacterium | reverse complement strand
CCAAGGACGTCAAAGGTCTCTTTCAATTCTTCGATTGAGGCTACGCGACGGATAGAATAGCACTCACGGTCGGCCTTGTCGTCTCCCATCTTGTGTTCATCCCCTTATTCGCCGCCTAACACCAGTTTACGTCCGGTAATGGATTTCCGGCAGTTCGCGCAGCCGGGCAGCGGCCTGCTCCGCTGTCAGATCGCGCTGCGCCTCGCCGAGCATCTCGTACCCGACCATGAACTTCTTCACCGTCGCCGAACGCAACAGCGGCGGGTAAAAGTGCGCGTGCAGCTGCCAGTGCCTGGCATCTTCCATGTCGCTTGGCGCACCGTGCCAGCCCATCGAATAGGGGAACGACGTCTCGAAAAGGTTGTCGTACTTGACGAGCAACCGCTTGAGCACCTGCGCCAGCGCATCCCGTTCTGCATCGTCAAGATCCGGGAAACGCGTGACGTGGCGACGTGGCAACACCAGCGTCTCGAACGGCCAAACGGCCCAGTAGGGGACCACCACCAGCCAATGCGCGTTTTCGACGACGATGCGCATCCCCTCCGCCGCCTCGACCGCCGCATACGTCAGCAACATCGGTTCGTCATGCGTCGCGAAGTAAGCGCGCTGCTCGCGTTCCTCTTTGGCCGGTTCGTTGGGCAGCGCGCTCCCGGCCCAAATCTGGCCATGGGGATGTGGATTCGACGATCCCATAATCGCGCCACGGTTCTCGAAGACCTGCACCCAGCGATACTGCTGCGCCAGTTCGGCCGTTTGCTCGGCCCACACGTCGATAACGGTGCGAATCCCCGATTCCGGCATCTCCGCCAGGGTCAGGTCGTGGCGCGGGGAAAAACAGATCACGCGACTCGTCCCGCGCGTCGTTTCGGCCCGCAACAGCGGATGCTGGTGAACGACAGCGTCCGGCGTATCGGGCAGCAAGGCCGCAAAGTCGTTGGTGAACACGTACGTGCTGGTGTAGGCCGGATTCGTCACGCCGCCAGCCCGTTCATTGCCAGGACACAGATAGCACGCGGGGTCATAGCTGGGGCGGTTCTCCTGCGGCGGGCGCTCCACCTGGCCCTTCCACGGGCGTTTGGTGCGATGCGGCGAAACCAGGATCCAATCGCCGGTCAGCGGGTTATACCGTCGGTGTGGGTGTTCTGTGGGATTGAAGATATTCAATAATAGCTCCTCGATAATGACTGATAACTGCCCAATATTATAACCTGATATTGTCTTTATGCATATTCAGGCAAAGAGCCAGAACGCGAAATCTCATTAGTGACGCCATCGGTTTTGTAAAAAGCGTGTTTGCCGTTATACTGTTAGTCAAACGAAAATTTCCAGGAATGAGAGCATGCCTACTGTTTTACGCGTCGGCCCTTATCGATTCTTTTTCTATGCTGGTGATGGTAACGAGCCGCCTCATATTCACATTGAGCGCGACAGTGACACTGCCAAGTTTTGGCTGGATCCTGTTAGATTTCAACGCAGCCAGGGTTTTAGCCGACATGAATTGCATCAAATTCAACGGTTAGTTGAAGAGCACAGCGAAGAACTACAACGGAGTTGGGATGACTACTTTAACGATTGAATTACGGTTAGCCACCGCACAACACATCGAGGTCACAGAAGATGCGCTCACGGTTGATTTTACAGATGGACGCGCAGCCTCTGTCCCTTTGGCATGGTACCCACGGCTTCTGCACGGCTCCTCGGAAGAGCGGGCGAATTGGCGTCTAATCGGCAACGGTGAGGGTATCCACTGGCCCGACCTGGACGAGGACATCAGCGTCGAAAACATCCTGTTATGGCAGCCCTCGCAGGAAAGCCAGGCATCGTTCAAACGTTGGCTACAGGCGCGCGGGAAGTAAGAATCAAGAGCCTGATTACTCCCCCCTCACCACCAGCGGCAAGTACACACGTTCCCACATCGCCGTTGTCGTCAAGACGCTCCCCGCACTGACCGCCATATTTCCCTGCGATTTCGCTGTGACAGTTGCCGTATCCGCCGCGGACCCAAACCCCGCGGGAATCTGCACCCAAACGTTGACCCGCGCCTTTCCGCCCGACGACAGGTTCACCTGCGCCGCGGAAAGCGTCACCGGCCAAAGCGCGTCGCTCACGTCCAAATCGAAGGTATCCGCCACCTCGCCGGTATTCTCCACCGTCAGCGTGTAAACGACGGTGGCGCCAGGTTTCCCACTGCCGGTAGCCACGGTCGGCGTCAAGGCCACACCATAGGTCGGCGTGACCGTATCGCCGGTAACGATGAGTTCGTGCGTCATCTCCACCGACCCGCAGCCGTTCGTCGCCGTGACGCGCACCGGGTAGGTGCCGCTTGTCGTGTAGGTGTGCGTGACCGGGTTGCCGGGCGCGGTGCCTCCATCGCCGAAGCGCCACGTGTAGGTGATCGGCAGGAAAGCCGTCGATGTGGGCGGCAGCGCCGTAAAGGCGACGTCCTGGCCCGTCTCAGGATGCAGCGGCGACCAGGTGAAGTCCACCTCCGCGAGCGGCACACATGACTGGCACACGACATCCACGGGGATAGTGAGCGTGTCCGTGGTAGGATCGTTGTGGAAGAGCTTGAGCGCGGCATGATAGACACCCGGCGCAGTGCAGTGAATTGCCACATCGAGATTGACTTCATCCGGCCCGGCGACCGTCCCGGTCAGCGGCTGGGCCACCAACCAAGGCACGTCACACGCTACAATGGCAGCCTGAACTGCCGCCAATGCGTCAATTTCACCCCAACCGGTGGCGTGATTGGGGATGTTGCCTGGTCCCTCATCGCCGTTGTTCGTGGCGTAGGGGATCGCCGTTGCCGTCTGTTCAATCAGCGTCTCCGTGGCGGCGTAATCGCCCACCAGGCACGGCCCGGCCTCCCACATAAGGGCGATCAACCCAGCGACGTGCGGTGCAGACATCGATGTGCCGCCCCAACTGGCAT
>JBJYXQ010000523.1:4234-7655 GCA_046260035.1 Anaerolineae bacterium | reverse complement strand
GCGATCAACCCAGCGACGTGCGGTGCAGACATCGATGTGCCGCCCCAACTGGCATACTCCGTGTCGCTGCCGTTCAAGCTGGAGCGGATATTGACGCCCGGTGCGACAACCTGTGGCTTGAGATTGGCGTATCCGAGCGGATTGAGGACATCCAGGTTGTCGGTCGGTCCCCAGTTAGAGTGCGCGGCATACAGACCATCGCTTTGCCCCGTAGATCCCACACCTGTCACATTTCCGTAGCGAGCGGGATTGCTCACGGTGTTCAAGCCAGGCGGATAAGTATAGCCGCAGTTGCTTGCGTTGCCGTTGGAGAAGATCGGGTAGATACCTGCCGCATGCCAGACATCCACAACATTTTGGAACCACCCATCATACGCGCGGGCGCAATCGCCCCAGGAGTTGTTAACAACGTGTGGGCGTTTGGCGGGGTCGCGCCAGCGATCGTCGTCTGCCGGATACGGCGCGACGACCCACTCCGCGCAAGTCAACAGTGCGGCATCCGGACAACCAATGTCTGCGTTGCAGGCATCACACGCGATCCACTGCGCGCCCGGTGCCATGCCGATTTGGTTATCTGTGCCATCATCACCGATCATAATGCCCATCGTGTGGCTGCCATGCCCGTGGTCATCGTAGGGTGCGGGGTTGCCGGTATCGGCGTCCAGCCAGTTGTAGTCGTGGTCGAACGCGCCGTCGCCTAAATTGCCGCGATAGTGATCGACCAGAGCCTGGTGCGTGTAGCGCACCCCCGTGTCGATGTTCGCTACGACGATCCCCGCGCCGCTGTAGCCCAAATCCCATACTGCATCGGCGCGGACATGCGTGAGGTTTGGCTCAATACTGGCGGCGATGGACGGTTCCGTGCTTGTCGTGGATTCGATCAGCCCGAGCGTGCGCCGCGCGTGCAGCGAAGCGACTTCGCCGAAGCGCAGCAGACCGTCGAAGGTCTGCCGGTTCGATCTTTCGACCACGATCACGTTGTCAACCCAAAACGCCTGATAGTGCACGCCTCGCGCGTCGAGATAGGCACGCACGCTGGCTTGAGAGCGTTCTGCCGTTTCTTGCAAAGCTTGCACGACGAATGTGCCTCGCGCCTCCCAGTCCAACGCATATGCAGGCGTCAAATCCGGGCGCTCACGGAAACGGATGAGGTAACCGATCGTCTCGTCATCCGCCAGCGCCGCTGCAAGTTGCGGCTCAACGGTAACACCCGAAAGCGCTTGTACGTTCGCTGCCGTCTGGGGCAAGGTCACCGGTGTAAGAAGCGATTCAACCACACGGAACGTCAACGGCGCGTGACCTGTGTTGGCAAGTGCCAGCGTAAGCGTCATCGGTTGGCTCACGTACGCCGTCACCGGCATGATCGCCGAAGCCGATGGGGAGAGCGCGATCGCCGGACGCGGCAGCGTGAAACTCTGCGCTCGGGTGACGCCGGTTGTCACCGTGATGGCGCCCGGCCCGACGAGCGTGTAGCCCGGCGCGTAAGCCGTCGCCGTATACGTCCAGGCGATGAGTTCTGCCGGGCCGTAATGGCCGGTCGACGCATCCACCGGCAGCGCCAGTCCCCCTGGTTCCAGGAAGACAAAGGCCGGTGTGACCGGGGCAAGGTCCACGCTTTCTGCGTCCAGGACATAGCCTTCCAACCAGCCGCGTTCCGCACAGAACGGACAGTCGCGCCATTGCTTAAAAGGAGCCGGCACCAGCGTCCCCTGCCCTGCCGTACCGCCGAGCGTCCAGAACGTCTCGATATGAGGATCGCCGAAGGAGCCGTAGCGCGGTCCCAGGCTGCCACCCTGCGCGGTTTGCAGGTCGGGTGGACTGTCATCCCACGTGTCGGTTGCATAATCGTAGGCCCACACCCCGCGCTGGGGCGTCCATCCCGCTAGACCGCCAATCGTGTAAAGCAAGCCATCGCGCGGATCCTCGACGACCAATGGCGTGCGGGGATAGGGTAAATTCGCCAGCGTTTCCCAGGCGTTGGCAGCCGGATCGTAGGCATACCAACCGTAGTAAGCGTCGTAGTGTCCACCGGCGAAGAGCCGCCCGTGAACATCACTGCCCACGCTGCCACCGAACAGAAAGCCGAAGTCATCCTGCAGCGGACAAGCCGCTCTGGTTGCCCAGGCGTCAGAGGTTGGATTGTAGACATAAGTTGGGCAGTCGTCGGGATAACTTCTGCTTGCACTACCACCCGCCGAATAGAGTTGTCCGGCGACCACACCGCTCGCCTGCCCCCCACGCGTGGTAGGCAAATCCGCGCCGGCGGACCAGGTATCGCTGAGGATGTCGTAGACGTAGAGCGTGCGATAGCCGGTAAAGGTGCTGTCGAAGCCGCCCGCCACGTAGAAACGATCACCGATCAAACCATAGGCACCGGCAAAACGCGCTGCCGGCAATGGAGCCCGGCTCGACCACGCGCGGTTATCGATGTCGTAACACCAATGCGCATCAGTCGCGTAAGGTGACGATGCACCGGTTAGCCCACCCACAAAACAGAGCGCGCCCTCGTAATAGTAACTATGCCCCCAGTAGAGAGCCGGCTCAGTTCCCACGGCTACATCTGCCCACACACTTTCGCCACCGATGACCGTGGTCAGCGTAGATGTACCGGTATAGCCATTGCCTGCTGCTGTCACCTTCGCAGCCACGCGGACTCCGGCGGGCATACATGCACCGGGATGCACGGTCACCTCGAAATCGGCATCCGCGCCGAAAGGCAGTGTGAGAGAAAGAGGGCCGGTTATATCTAGAGCTGTCCCCCCCTTAATCCTCCCCGTAGGGGGGGAGATAAGTGTGTAGGTGAGAGGGAAAATGCCGTCAGCACCGGTGTAGTTCAGCAGGTTCAGCGTATACGTTTCGGTGAACGCTGCGCATCCGACGACCGACAGCGTCTCGGGGGTAAGATAGAGATCCGGTGCAAGACATTGCGCGGCAATCGTCCCGCTGACCTCGTGAGGCACAGCGCCGTACTGGTCGCCAATGATGGTCCACGGCAGATCCCAGGGAGATCCTGCGCAGTCCGGCAGTGTGACAGTCGCGCAGAAATCATAGGTCCCATTGACCCATGCGCCCCACGCGGTGGGATAACCGGCGGTTTGCCAGTACACGACATTTCCCGGTTCGACGCCCACCTCGGTACCGTCACCAGCAGAGATTACGGTATCGACAGTCCAAAGATCGGGCAGGTCTACGGCAAAACGATCCATGTACTCCAGATCGGGCGAATGCACAGTAACGTTGAAACACATGTCCATAGGGGTACCAATGCGCAGCGATTGGGGAACAACGGCATTGACGGTCGAGCCGTCGATTTGCGTCAGTGCGGCGCGACCTTGGGGTTGCATCTCGGCAGCAGGAAGGTTACCGGTCCTCGCCGGGTGCAGTTGTGCGGCAGAATCCACGCCAACAGCCAGAAGCACGC
>JBJYXQ010000523.1:0-4134 GCA_046260035.1 Anaerolineae bacterium | reverse complement strand
CAAAGACTTCCGCAGTCTTGGATTTATGGTATAATGCGCTTTGTAAGTGCGGGCGTGGCTTAATGGTAAAGCCTTGGCCTTCCAAGCCAATGATACGGGTTCGATCCCCGTCGCCCGCTCCTGGGGCTCATAGCTCAACGGTTAGAGCGACCGGCTCATAACCGGTTGGTTCCAGGTTCGAATCCTGGTGGGCCCACTTGACGCACAAATCACGGCCTGGCGGTAAGCGGGCCGTTTGTTATGTGGCACGCCCGATTTAAGGAAGGAATTTGTATGGATAGCGAGCACATGTTGGCACGACTAGATACGGTCGAGGCGCGTTTCGATGAGTTGACGCGTTTGTTGGCCGATCCCGACGTCGCACAAGATTACGAAAAAGTGGCCGAATACGCCAAAGAACGTGCGGATCTGGAAGAAAAGGTCAACATCTACCACCGTTACAGAAAAATCGAAACCGAACATGCTGCGGCTGAAGAAATGCTGACCGACGAAGACGAAGACATCCGCGTGATGGCCGAGGAAGAACTATTGCGGCTGGAAGCAGAACAGGAAAGGCTGGAACAACGGCTGCGCCACTTACTTATCCCCAAAGACCCGCGCGACGAGCGCAACGTCATCGTGGAAATCCGCGCGGGGGCCGGGGGCGACGAAGCCGGTCTCTTTGCTGCCGATCTCCTGCGTATGTACACTCGCTATGCCGAACGCCAGGGTGGATGGAAAACGGAGCTCATCAGCGAAAATCGCACCGGCATTGGCGGCTTCAAAGAAGTCATCTTCACAGTTCAGGGCAAGGGCGTGTACTCGCGCCTCAAATTCGAGAGCGGTGTACATCGTGTGCAGCGCGTCCCCGTCACCGAGTCCAGCGGGCGCATCCACACGTCGACCGTCACCGTGGCGGTGCTGCCGGAAGTGGACGATGTAGAAATCCACATCGATCCCAAGGACCTGGAGATCGACACCTACGGCTCCTCCGGTCCCGGCGGACAGCATATGCAGAAAAACGAGACCGCTGTGCGCATCACCCATACGCCCTCGGGGCTTGTGGTCTCGTGTGAAAGCGAACGCTCGCTGACGCAGAACAAACTACGCGCGATGAGCGTTCTCCGTGCCCGGCTCTTCGAAATCGAACAGGCCAAACAGGACGCCGAGATCGACGAAGCACGCCGTTCCCAGGTAGGAACGGGCGAGCGCAGCGAGAAAGTCCGCACCTATAACTACCCGCAGAACCGCGTCACCGACCACCGCGTCGGGGTGCACTCATACAATCTACCCAACGTGATGGATGGCGACATCGATGAATTCATCGACGCCCTGGCACTGGACGAACAAACCCGTCGCCTGACGGCAATGGAAGCCTAGTCTACGCCCACAACATTTCTGTCAGCAGATTAAGCCGATTTAGCTGATTTGCTGTATATCAGCCACAAAAAATCTGCTTCATCTGCTCAATCTGCTGACAAGGGTAAAGCCTCTTACTCAGAAATCTTCGGCAACTTCTCCAGCGCGCGCTCGATCTGTGCCTCCTCAAGCTTATAATCCGTCAAGGATTGGCGGTGATAGGCGTCGTACGCCCCCAGGTCAAAGTGCCCGTGTCCACTGGCGTTGAAGAGAATGACTTTCTCCTCTCCAGACTCCTTGCACGCCAGCGCTTCATCCATCGTTGCTTTGACGGCATGCGCGGTCTCCGGCGCAATGATGAAGCCTTCAGCCTGCGCGAAGCTCTGCGCCGCATCGAAAACCTCGAGTTGGTGGTAGGCACGTGCTTCGGCGTAGCCCTGGTCAAGCAGCGCGCAGATGCTTGGCGCCATGCCGTGGTAGCGCAAGCCACCCGCGTGCACTGGCGCGGGGATGAAGTCGTGGCCGACGGTGTTCATCTTCGCTACGGGACCGGTCTTGGCCGTGTCGCCCCAGTCGTAGGCGTAGATACCGCGCGTCATACTGGGGCAGGCGGTGGACTCCACGAAAATTGCCCGTAGATCCGGCTTATCGCCGGTGAGCTTCTCCTTCATAAAGGGGAAGATCAACCCGGCAGCGTTGCTGCCACCACCCGCACAGCCAATGAGGATATCCGGATAATCGCCCGCCATCTCCATCTGCTTCCTCGCTTCCAGGCCGATAACGGTCTGGTGCAGCAGTACAAAGTTCACCACGCTACCAAGCGAGTATTTGTAGCCATCATGGGTGACAGCGTACTCAATCGCCTCGCTGATGGCAATGCCCAGGCTACCCGGCGATTCGGGATCCTCTGCCAGGATCGCGCGGCCCGCGTTCGTTTCGGAACTGGGACTCGGCACAACCGTCCCGCCCCACGTCTCCATCATGATGCGGCGGTAGGGCTTCTGCTGATAGCTGACTGCCACCATAAAGACCTTGCACTTCAGCCCAAAGATATTGGTGACCTGGCTCAGAGCGCTCCCCCACTGCCCAGCACCGGTCTCGGTGGCAAACCCTTCCAGTCCCTCTTGCTTACCGTAATAGCACTGTGCCACCGCTGTGTTGGGTTTGTGGCTCCCCGCTGGGCTGACGCCTTCCCACTTGTAGTAAATCTTGGCGGGCGTGTCCAGCGCCTTTTCCCAACGGTACGCACGATAGAGCGGCGAAGGTCGCCACATTTTTAACACGTCCGACACCTCGTCGGGGATCTCGATCCACCGCTCGGTGCTGACCTCTTGCGCGATCAACCCTGCCGGGAAAATGGGCGCCAAATCGTCAGGCCCGAGCAATTCCAGCGTGACGGGGTGGCGATAGGGTGGCGGCGGCGACTTCATGTCCGCCATGATGTTGTACCAATGGGTCGGCATTTCGTTTTCTTGTAGCAAGTACTTATACTGTTTCATTTCAACTCCTCCTTTATTTTGGTTACTGGATACTGGTTACTGGTTGCTCATAAGATAAGCACTGCGGTCGGCAAAGAACTGTTTGTAGATGCGATAATGCGCGGTTTCTTCGTACGTCACCTCCTCGATACGCCCTCCATCGAAGCTAAAAATCTGCGCGCTGGGATAGGCCAGCAAAATCGGCGAATGGGTGGCGATGATGAACTGCGCCTGTCCTTCCGCCACTAACCCTTGTAACAACTTGAGGAACCGGATCTGGCTAGCAGGTGAGAGCGCTGCCTCCGGTTCATCCAGAAAATACAGACCCTTCAGGTGATAACGGCCCTTGAAATACGTGAGCATGCTCTCTCCATGCGAGAGCGTGTTGAGCATATGACCGCCCTGGTAGGCCAGCCGGCCGGGATCGCACAAGGCTGCGTCGTCGAGGAAATCTGCCATGTCCTGGAAGGTCTCCGCGCGGAAGAGCGAGCCGGGGACGTGTCCATTGGCCCACGTCACGTCGATGAAATCCACCAGGCGGTCGGCGTAAGGATTGTCGTATCCCGCGCGGCGCTTTTGTTTGTCCCAGATGTAGACGCCGCACTTGCGGGTCAGTGCCTCCAACAACGTGGACTTCCCCGATCCATTCTCGCCCACGAAAAAGACCACCGGTCTCTTCAAGACCAACGCCGACGTCCGACGCAGGGTCGGAATGTTGAACGGATAATGCCGGTCGGTCGGGTAATATTCGTTGTGCAGCTTCACCTGGGTGATGTACATACTGTCCCCCTTATGCGAGCAATCTAAACTCCGCACCGCTCTGCAATGCCGCGCGCAGGCGTGGGCCGGTCATCCCCATTGCGTCGTAGACCATCTCCATCGTCAAGCGCGCCTGGGCCTGCATCGCACGCGTCCCTTCCATCAGAACTTCTTCGACCATGCCCGGCTTCTGGGCATAGGCCGCCCGGCGCTCGCGGATCGGATCGAGGAAAGCGTTGATGGCGCGGGCCAGCTTGCGCTTCACCTCGACGTCGCCCACCTTGCCCAGGCGATAGCGGTCTTTGAGGTCGTTCACCTCATCAAGATCAGGATTGAAGGCGTCGTGGTAGATGAAGACCGGGTTGCCTTCCACCCGCCCCGGAATGTCGGCGCGGATGCGGTTGGGATCGGTGTACATCCCACGTACCTTCTGCTCCACCGTCTTGGCATCGTCGGACAGCATAATGGCGTTACCGAGTGATTTGCTCATCTTCGCCTGCCCATCGGTTCCTATCAGCGTCGGCACATCGCCGATGAGCGCCTCCGGGATGGGAAACAC
>JBJYXQ010000522.1:0-2386 GCA_046260035.1 Anaerolineae bacterium | reverse complement strand
GAATGCCCGATTTGCACGAAGAATTGTTCCACATCGCTTTCTGAGAAAGGTAATTCCAGTTTTGCAACCGCTTCCCCCGCTGGAGAATCCACCACGCGTGCCTTATAGGCCTCCCCGGCGCGCTCGATGAGTAAATCAAAATCGCGATAATTGATAGGCATATAGGATCGCTTTTTCTCGTAAGCAGATTATGACAGTTTTTGTATGAGAATACAAGACTCGAATCCAGAAAATTGCCTGGGGCATGTATATAATGCCCCCGATCACACACCTGCCCTGGCGGGCGGTGCCAGGGAATTACGCTTCCTACATCGGCGTAAAGGTGCAATTTGTGACCGTGAGGGTATAATTCAGTCGATGCGACTTATCTTGACACACGAACAAGCGGATTTCGATGCGCTGGCCTCGCTTTTCGGCGCTTCGCTGCTGGACGAGCGCTCCATCCCTGTTTTGCCGCGACGCCTCAACCGCAATGTTCGTTCCTTCATCACCCTCTACGGCGCGGAATTTTCCTTTGTCGATCCGCGCGATTTGCCGCAGGGCAAGGTTGAAAGCGTTACGTTGGTGGATACGCAATCACTGGTGACGCTGAAGGGCATGGGCGCAAAGACGGCTGTGCGTGTGATCGACCATCATCCCTTGCGCTCCGGTCTGCCATCTGACTGGCAGTTGACCATCGACGATGTTGGGGCTACGACGACTGTGATGATTGAAGCTATGCGGGTGCGGAATGGGCACCTTTCCTCTCTCCAGGCAACCTTGTTGTTACTGGGCATCTACGAAGATACTGGTTCCTTGACCTATTCCCGCACCACCCCGCGTGACGTACGCGCTGCCGCCTGGCTGCTGGAGCGTGGTGCCAGTCTCAAGATTGCAGCTGATTTTCTCAACCCGCCGCTTTCAACCGACCAGCGTAAGCTCTATGAAACCTTACTGGAGGATGTGCAGACGCATCACATCAACGGACATCGCGTCGTGATTGCTTGCGGCGATGCCCGGGATGTCGACGAAGAGATTTCCACGCTGGCGCACAAGCTGCGCGACTTGCTCGACCCGGATGCGCTTTTCGTGATCGTTGCCACGCAGGATGGTGTTCGCATTGTGGCGCGCTCTACCAGCGACGCCATCGACGTTTCGAATATCACAGCTGAGTTTGGCGGCGGGGGTCACGACCGCGCGGCTGCGGCGCTGATCCGGAATGGGGCAGGGGAGCCGGCCGAGGCTTTGAAAGAAGCGTGCGAGAAACTGCTCGAGATACTGCCCGACCACGTCCAGCCCTCTACCACCGTCGCGGAGATTATGTCCCGTGACCCGCGTCTGCTCAGCCTGGAAACATCCGTGCAGGAAGCTTCCCAGTTGATGCAGCGCACCGGCTTCGAAGGCTATCCGGTCGTGGAGGATGGGAAGGTAGTCGGGTTGCTGACCCGTCGGGCCGTGGACCGCGCCATGGCGCACAAACTCAACCTGACCGCCGCCAGCCTGATGGAGGCCGGGGAAGTGACAGTGGGTTCCAAAGACTCGCTGCAAATTTTGCAGTTGCGCATGACTGACAGCGGCTGGGGGCAGGTGCCGGTGGTGAACGAGGACGGGGCTGTGATTGGGATTGTCACCCGCACCGACCTGCTCAAGACACTCTCGCCCCCTGCTGCGCGCACGGGCATCCGGAACATGGCCGCTCGCCTGGAAGCCGCCCTGCCGCCCGCTCACCTGGACTTGCTGCGGCGTGTGGCGGCACAGGCCTCTGAGCAGCGCATGGCCGTTTATATCGTGGGTGGCTTCGTGCGCGATTTGCTGCTCGACCGCCCCAGCCTGGATTTTGACATCGTCATCGAAGGCGATGCGATTGCGTTGGGGAAAGCGTTGGGGAAAAAATATGGCGGGCGCGTCACCAGCCATACCCGTTTTGGCACGGCCAAGTGGTATGTGCGTGGATCGAAATTTGGGAAGAAAGCCTCCCCCGATTCTCAACCCCCGCTGCCCGAATTTCTGGATCTGATCTCGGCTCGTACGGAGTTCTACGAGCATCCCACCGCGTTGCCGACCGTCGAGCGCGGCAGCATCAAGCTCGACCTGCACCGCCGCGATTTCACCATCAATACGCTGGCTTTGCGCCTGGACGGCCACCACTACGGCGAACTGCACGATTACTGGGGCGGCCTGGCCGACCTCGAGCGTGGCTATGTGCGCGTGTTGCACTCGCTCTCCTTTGTGGATGATCCCACGCGTATGCTGCGCGCTGTCCGTTACGAGCAGCGTTATGGTTTCGAGATCGAATCACGCACCCGCCAGTTGATGGATGAAGCCCGGCCGCTGCTCGAAAAGCTTTCACCCGAGCGCGTGCGCCATGAACTGGATTTGATCCTGGACGAGCCAAACTGGTTTGGAA
>JBJYXQ010000521.1:0-3994 GCA_046260035.1 Anaerolineae bacterium | reverse complement strand
TCAATCTGTGGTTTTGGCGAGATATGTCCCATCCCCCTAGCCCCCTTCCCGCGTGTGGGAGGGAGGAAGAATCAAGCTGTGTTTTTTGGCGCGCGACGCGCGCCAAAAAACACACAGAAAAAGCTGTCGCCCTCCCCTGCGTAAAGCGCAGGCCTGCGTAGAGCGCAGGGGGAGGGGAAACTTGAAATGCGATAGCCCCGGATTTCAAGAAGTCTCCGATGATGAGAATACCGCAATCTCGCGTTCGACTTTGCGCCGCCGGGCGACGATAGAGAAAGCGAGACCAAGTGGTGTCAGACAAAAAATGATATAGGCGACGATCACATAAATGGGCATAATCTTCCTCCTGAAGCGCGCTGCAAGAACCTACAACGAAGTAGCCTCGTCGTGCAAACGCAAGGCTGCCAGCCGATCCCTGGCCTGTTCCAATTCGATGCGCTGCCGCAATAACACGACGTACACCAGCGTAAACGCCGCGATGGAGACGAGCAGGGTGTGAATCATCTTAGGAGCAATCGCCATCCCCTCGCTGGAGACAACTTGGGGATGAATAGTGCGCCACCAGCGGATGGCAAACCACGAGAGCGGCACAGTGACGAATGCGGCGATGCCATACACAGCAGCAAAGCGTGCCTCGCGTTCCGGACTGAGCACCGATCCACGCAGCATCACGTAAGCCACGTAGAGCAACCACTGCACCGCCGAGATGGTCAGGCGCGGCTCCCACGTCCAATACGTCCCCCACGCGGGTTTGGCCCACAGCATCCCCGTGACCAACGTCATCGAGATGAACACCAGCCCAACTTCCGCCGACGAGAAGGCGAGGATGTCCCAACGCCGGTTGTTGGTGGCGAGATAGCCGATGCCGCCCACAAAGGTCACGAAGAAGCCGAAGAAGCCCACCCAGGCCGACGATACGTGGAAATAGAAGATACGCTGCACGTCACCCATTGTCGCTTCGCGTGGCGCGTAGAAAAAGACCATCCAAAGCGCGACGAGAAAGACAACGACGCTCACTCCCACTAAGATGCTGTTCAGTAGCTTCTTTTTTCCCATAACACCTCCAATAGCAGCCGAAGGTCAAAGTCGAAAATAACAACAATCCGTCTCATCAGTTGAGACTACTCTTCAACCACATAGCCAAACGTAAGGAGTGATACCGCGATAATGAGCAAATTATAGACCACAAGAATTTGTCCCCACCCACCGATCTCAGCCCAGGTTGCCCCCTCGATCAGCGCACTGGTCGCTTTAACGGCAGCGATGAGCAACGGCGTCAGCAGCGGCAAGAGCAGGATCGGCAGCATCACCTCGCGGGCGCGGGTATTCACAGCGATGGCCGCCAGCAATGTACCGACGGCGGCATACGCCACTGTCCCCAGAAGCAGCGTCAGCAGCACTCCGCCGCGCAGAAAAGCCACGTCGAACATCACCATCGCCAGCGGAACCAGCACGACCTCCACGGCGAGCATGAGTGCCAGGTTCCCCAACGCCTTGCCAAAGAAAAGCGCTGCGCGATCCACGGGCGCCAACAGCAGCCCTTCGATACCGCCGGTCTGCTGCTCCCGCGCCATCGAACGACTCAGTCCAAGCGTGCCAGCGAATGCGATCGTCGCCCAGAGGACACCCGGTGCGGCGGCCTGCGCCAGCGCCCCACGCAAATCCAGCGCAAAACTGAAGATTAGCAGCGCCAACACGGCAAAGACAAACATCGCGCTGAAAATCTCGCGCGTGTGTAACTCGGCAGCGATGTCTTTGGCGACGATGGCCCAGACCTGGCGGAAGAAAGCAGGTTGCTGGTTGCTGGTTGCTGGTTGCTCGATGCTGGTCACTGATTGCTGAGGGCTGACCGCTGAGGACTGAGGGCTGATCACTGTTTTGCCCACCAATTCGCGGTACAAGGCAGGGAACGTCGCTGCGTCGGTGTGCGGGGTATCGTAGACGATGCGCCCACGATTCAGGACGACGGCGCGCCGGTTCATCGTCACATCGCTTTGTAGATTATGCGAAGTCAGCAGCAGAGTGCAGCCTTCGTCAGTTAAGTCGGTGAGCAGCGCGGACAGAGTATCGGCGGCGAGCGGATCGAGGCCGGTATAGGGTTCGTCCAGCAGCACCAGCGGAGGCCGGTGCAACACCGCCCGCGCGACCGCCAGTCGCTGTTGCATTCCTCGCGAGTACGTGCGGACGAGATCGTGGCGGCGCGCGGTCAACCCCACCCGTTCGAGCAAAGTGTCGATGCGCGCTTCCGCGTCGGGGATAGCATACATGCGGGCGTAAAACGCGAGGTTCTGCTCGGCAGTGAGATCATCATACAGCAGCGTGCGGTGCGAAAGGAAGCCGATCTGCTGGCGCACGTCCGTGCCGGCCTTCGCGGGATCCAACCCGGCGATACGCACCTCCCCGGATGTGGGACGCGCCAGCGTCGCCAGGATGCGCAGAAGTGTCGTTTTGCCGGCCCCGTTCGGTCCGCATAGAACGACGCATTCACCGGGCGCAACGTGCAAATCCACGCCTGCCAACGCCCGGCGCGGTCCAAAAGACTTAGTGAGATTATGAACCTCAATCATTGCTTTGGCAAAGACGGTGCTTTTCTCAAACCGTCGACGAGATGCGAAACTGCCAGAAGTGGGTACCGTAGCAGCATGCGTGGGCCAGCATAGCGCATTACATCCCGTACTTTCTCCCGCATCTCCGGCTTATAACAATGGATCGGGCATTTGGCGCATGTGGACTTACGCTCTTGATAGGGACAATGCTTAAGCCTCTCGCGCGCGTACGCCAAAAGCGTGTCACACTCGGCACACAAATCCGCTTTCGTGCCGTGATGATCGTGGCAATACAGGGCGACCATCGCAGCGATGGTCTTCTCCTCTCGGCGCATGCGCGGATGTCTGTCGCTCACAATCATCTCATCGCTGTAACAGCGTGACAAGCTGCTGCTTGAGCGCTTCACGCTCCTGGTGATAGGCTTCTTCCGACAGATCGCCTGCAGCAAAGCGGGCGTCGAGTGCAGCGATGGCCTCCAGCAATGGGCGTGCCGCTTCGGGAGGTGGCGGCACGGAAGTCGGTTTCCAGAGCCGGTATCCCACAAAAGCTGCCAATGCCAGCGCTGCCACACCGAGTAGCGCGTCGCGCGTGGGATTGGCAGTGCGTGTGGTGGTGGTCGTGTCGTTGCCGGTCTCGGTGACCGTCATCGTCTGCGGGACAAAGGTAAAGGCCAGTGGCTCACCGGCTTCGAGGGGGCCGGCGGAGTAAGATGCCGCTGGGCCCATCTGTGTGTCCATCATCCCCTGTGGGTTTAAGCCAGATCCAGAGATGCCAATGCTCTCGCTGCTGACGATAACAGCGACCGACGTCACCGGCAAATCCACAACGCGCTCGACGCGCATCCCATCGGTGAAGGGAAGTTGGTAGCTAAAATCCACGTCAATGACGGTTGCACCCGGCGGAATCGGGCGGGTATCCTCAAAATGGGTGATATCGCCCACGTAACGCTCACCCAGGCCGGGGCCATCGAAATACAGCTCGTTAGCTCCCGCCGGCGGGGTGAACGTGATCGTGGTACGCATACCATCGGCGTTCTCTGTCCCAATGTACGTGCGGTCACCGGTGTTGCCGATGAGGTAATACTCGGCGATACGGACACTGTCGCTGGAAGGCGCGATGAAGTAATGCATCTGGTCGATCACGACCCCGCTGGGATCCGTGGTCGGTTCGTATATAGAAATGTCGGCGACCACATCGGCTTCGTCCGTCAGCTTGGTGGGTGCCGAGTAGTAATCGACATCCTGGTAGATAATATGGGTGACGAAGTCGCTACCTACATCCGTGTCAAAATCCGTAAAGCGGAATGTGCCATCAACAGATAGTGTAGTGGTGTAGATGGCAAGCCATTCCCCCTGGCTGTAAAACTGTAACGTTACCGGATCGCCCACGGGAAGTGCCCCACCCGGTGTCCCATTGCTTACACTCCCAGTAATGGCAATGCCGCCCG
>JBJYXQ010000520.1:5098-6181 GCA_046260035.1 Anaerolineae bacterium | reverse complement strand
CAGCCGGTTATCTCTGGCGAAAAGTCGAATGTGAACTTAAAGACTCTCGCGGATGACCTCGCCGCCAAAGCCGATTGGCTCACGGCACATCTGCAAAAGCAGGAATGGATCGAGAACACTGAGGGGTATAGCTGGTTCAACGGCTACTACGACGATGACGGGCAGCGAGTTGAAGGGGATCACCCCTACGGTGTGCGCATGACGCTGACCGGGCAAACGTTCGCGCTACTCGGCGACGTCGCGACGGCAGAACAAGCGCAGGCCATCATCGCTGCGGCGGATCACTACCTCTACGCAGAAACTATGGGCGGCTACCGGCTCAACACCGATTTCGGGGAAGTGTTGCTGAATCTGGGACGCTGCTTCGGTTACGCCTTTGGCCACAAGGAGAACGGCGCGATGTTCAGCCACATGGCCGTGATGTACGCCAACGCGCTCTACCGGCGCGGGTTAGCCCGCGAAGGGTACAAAGTACTGGATGGAATTTATCAGCACAGCCGCGACTTCTCCGTCAGCCGGATGTATCCCGGCATCCCCGAATACGTCAATCCCAGAGGGCGCGGGATGTATCCCTATCTGACCGGATCGGCGAGCTGGTACCTACTCACGCTGGTCAATGAGGTTTTTGGCGTCAAAGGGCAACTCGGTGACCTGCTGCTGGAACCCAAGCTGGTTGCGGGGCAATTCGCTGCCAACGGTGACGCAGCCATTCACACATTGTTTGCCGACCGGCAGCTAGACATCGCCTACCACAATCCGGAGCGCCTGCATTACGGGGATTACGCCATCGACACGGTCACGCTGAATGGTGAAACCGTAACGTTCGAGCGCCAGGGCAATGCTGTGGTCATCCCGCGCGCGACGATCCTGGCATTAGCGGAAGGGCAAACGCACACATTGGACGTGCATCTATCTCGTCAAAACCCTAAAGGTCTTTGAGACCTTTAGGGTTTAGGTTAACGAACGCAACGCCACTTCCACCGCATGATTGATCGAACGATACGTGGGGATTCCCTGCACCGCTAGCGCCTCGGCTTTCGCGCCGATCTCCGGGGTGATGCCGTAGGGCTGCCAGCGAATATC
>JBJYXQ010000520.1:3775-4998 GCA_046260035.1 Anaerolineae bacterium | reverse complement strand
GCGCGACCTGCCCGCCACAGCGCGCTGCCAACCACTGCAACCGCCCCAGACCGATGAGGGGCCAACTTTCTAACCCTACCAACGTCTGAGCCAACTCCGCTTCCGGTGAATAGCCATTCGACGATGTAGGCGTCCCATTCGGTGGCAGGCTGGGCCGAGCAGTATAGATCACCGGATGGATACGTATGTCCGCAGCCGCCTCGCGTAACCAGGCAGCAGTCTCCGGTGACAGTTCCGCCACGTCGCAGTCCAGCAAGTAAGGACGCGCCTCAAAGTATGGCGCGACGCCATACGTCTTCGCCACACCTTCACTGCCGATGACGAGGTGTTGGAAATACTGCGTGATGGGCGCGCGGGCGAAGTTATGGGTGTCGGCCAAAAGCTCGTCCAGGATCGCGCCCACGGCCTCACGCTGTGTAGCGGGCAAGGCTTGCGCGTCGTCCCTCAAGACCGCGCGCACTGCGTGGCTGGTCTCCTTGAAATCACACCGCCTCTTCCCTACTCGCGCTACGAGCGTCATGTAATTGGGATGCGGCAACGCAAGCGGGCGCGCCGCCAGTACAGCCAACGCGTCCTCCCAGGGCGCAGGTAACGCCAGCGATGGTTCGCGACGCAGACGCTCGATGAGCAGCGCCAAGATGTACGTCGGCGCGGAATCCCATTCCGAGGTGAGGCCATGAGCCTCTCCCGCGCGGACTTCCTCTTCAGTGAGGACGGGATCACCCACACCCATGCGCTGGGCGAAATGTGCCACCGTGTCCTGCAAGGCGCGCAGATAGCCGCGCGCGTCGACGAGCACACCGTCCACGTCGAAAAGGAACAAAGGCTTCATCGCCGCCGCCTCGCCAATTCGGCACGCACGTCGTCCAGGGTCAATCCACGGGCAGCCAGTGCCACCATCAAATGGTAAATCAGGTCGGCAGCTTCGGAGACTAGGCGCTCGTCGCTTTGACCCTTGCCCGCGAGCACCACCTCGATGGCTTCCTCACCCACCTTTTTCAGCGCTTCATCGATGTCGGTAAGCAAAGTCACAGTATACGAACCCGGCGTCGGATTCGTTTTGCGGTCCAAAATCACAGCGAAAAGTTCGTCGAAAATATCGGTCATTCCAATCTCCTGTAAAAACAACTCCGCTTCCCTGTATGACACGCCGGCCCAGCCGGTTTGACTTTGAGCAGCAGCACATCCGCGTCACAATCTACCCAGATTTCACGCACGTACTG
>JBJYXQ010000520.1:1626-3675 GCA_046260035.1 Anaerolineae bacterium | reverse complement strand
GCATCCGCTTTGCCCTCGGTGAGGACTTCGGCGAAGTGGGCCGGCGTGCCCGCACCGCCACTGGCGATGACGGGCACAGAGACAGCCTCGGCGACGGCGCGCGTTAATTCCACATCATAGCCCGCGAGCGTGCCGTCGCCGTCCATGCTGGTGAGCAGGATTTCGCCCGCGCCCAGCTCGACACCGCGCGCGCACCACTCGACCGCGTCCAGGTCGGTGGGAATGCGACCGCCGTTAATGTAGACCTCCCATCCGTCCATGTCGGGGCGGCGTTTGGCATCTACCGCGAGCACAATGCACTGGCTGCCGAACCGTTCCGCACCTTGCGTGAGGATCTCCGGCGTGCGCACTGCCGCCGAATTTATACTCACCTTATCCGCCCCGGCGAGGAGCAGATTGCGCACATCATCAATCGTGCGCACGCCACCGCCAACGGTGAACGGCATAAAGACTTCCACGGCGACCTGGCGCACAACCTGAATCATCGTCTGGCGTCCCTCGTGCGTGGCGGAGATGTCGAGAAAGACCAGTTCGTCGGCCCCTTGTGCGTCATAGATCCGCGCCTGCTCTACCGGATCGCCCGCGTCGCGCAGATTGACGAAGTTCACGCCCTTGACGACGCGACCTTCTTTCACATCCAGACAGGGAATAATACGTTTTGCTAACATCAGCCCTCCTTGATCTCCAGAACCGCTTCGAGGATTTCGGCAGCATCCCGCACCAAGTTCGCGCAAATCGACGCGTAGAGTCCCTTCTCGTGCGCCAGCGCGCGACCTTCGGGCGTGCCGATGTGACAGCCCAGGAGCCCCGGACAGGTCAATGCGCCGTGACGTTCCTCAAAGCGGCGGATGAACTCCGCGGCGAGTGCGTAACACGTTTCTCGCGTGGCATTGTCTTCGGCTTGCGTCTTGCCATATTTCAGGCCGATGACAATGATTGCGCCCGTTACTGCGCCGCATATCTGCCCGGAGCGGCCCATACCGCCACCGAACGCGCCTGCCGCGCGTAATGCCATCTCGCGTTCCATCCCGTAGAGCGGCGCGTAAGCCGCGCAAACCGATTGCGCGCAACTGAAACCCTCCGCAAAATAAGCCACAGCCTCTTCGATTCTGCTCATCAAAGCCTCCTGTTTGCAACCAAGTTAGATTTTCAACGCCGCTTCCAGGTTGATTTGCCCCTCGTAAAGTGCACGTCCGATGATGACGCCTTGCAGTCCGGCATCCTTCACACCTTGCACATCGTCCAGCGTGGCGACACCGCCAGACGCGATTACCGACAAGTCAGTCGTCTGGGCCAGATCTGCCGTCGCGGCTATGTTTACGCCGCTACCCATGCCATCACGGGCAATGTCGGTGAAGATGAGCCATCGCCCGCCCATATCCACCCATTGCTGCGCCAGGTCCGCTGCCTTCAGCGGGGCAGCCTCACGCCAGCCGCGCGTACGGACGTAGCCATCGCGCGCGTCGATGCCCACCGCCAAACGCTCCGGGCCGAAATCCGCCAGCGCCGTCTCGACCACGGAAGGGTTCTCCACCGCGACTGTTCCCAGTACAACACGCGCCACGCCCATATCGAGCACGCGGCGCACCGTCTTCAAGTCGCGCACACCGCCACCGAACTGCACCTGCAGTCCCGTTGTGAGGATGCGCGCCAACGCTGTGACGTTCTTGCGCCCTCCTTCTCCAAACGCGCCGTCGAGGTTGACGACGTGCAGCCACGTCGCCCCGGCTGCCTGCCAGCGCCGAGCAACGGCTAACGGCTGATTGCCGTAGGCCGTCTCGCGATCGGGATCCCCCTGCGCCAACCGTACTACGCGTCCTTCGCGCAAGTCAATCGCCGGATAGATAGTAAAGTCATCCATAAAATCTCCTCCTCATTTACATACTACGTAAGGGCGAGGCATTTCCTGGTTTCCCCTTGTCGATAATGTGTCGCGGCGTTCACGGGTAGCTTGTTAGCAAATGCCGTGGTGGAAATGCCTCGCCCTTACATTCCAACAAAATTGCGCAAAATATGCAGCCCAACGTGCTGGCTCTTTTCCGGGTGAAA
>JBJYXQ010000520.1:0-1526 GCA_046260035.1 Anaerolineae bacterium | reverse complement strand
ACCGCACGAATCGACGCAATCAGGTCGAGTCGCTCCAGACTCGCCATACAATCGCCGAATGCGCCGACGCCAGGGAGCACAACCTTATCCGCCGATAGGACAACGGCTGGCTCTTGCGTCACCTGCACATCAGCCCCTACCGCCGTCAGCGCTTTGTGTACCGAGCGCACATTCCCGGCTCCGTAATCAATCAATGCAATCATCTCCCCTCCTGTAAGGGCCCCAACTATATCATCCCTTTCGTTGATGGCACACTACCCGCGCGGCGTGGGTCAAGCTGTGTGGCGGCATCGAGTGCGCGGGCCAGCGCCTTGAAGAGCGCCTCGGCCTTGTGGTGATCGTCGCGTCCATAGAGCACCCGCGCATGGACATTGGCGCGCGCGGTCACGGCGAAGGATTCGAAGAAATGCTCCCACAACGTCGCCGGGATGCGGCCGACTTCAGGCGTGGTCCAGGCCACATCTACCACCGCATACGGTCGCCCGGATAAATCCACTGCCACAAAAGCTAATGTCTCATCCATCGGCACGTAGGCGTGCGCCATCCGCACAATACCCTTGCGATCGCCAAGCGCCTGATCGAAGGCACTGCCCAAGACCAACGCTACATCTTCAACGGTGTGATGCGCGTCTATGTGTAGATCACCTTCGGCGCGCACCGTCAAGTCGAACAGCCCATGCACCGCGATGTGTGTCAGCATGTGATCGAGAAAGCCCAATCCGGTGGCGATATCGTATTGCCCACTGCCATCCAATGCCAATGTGACTTCAATATCTGTTTCGCTAGTTTTCCGCTTTATTGTGCTCGTTCGCATTTTGCCTCCTTCGTGATCCGTGATGCATAATCAGAAGTCACGCATCATATTTCCCTTAATACTTCGATCACCCGATCCACTTGCTCTGGACGGCCCACGGTGAAGCGTACATGGTCGCTCAGTCCTACGCTGCTGTAATAGCGGATGAGAATGCCTTCAGTTTCTAACGCCAGCTTGAGTGCGTGCGCGTCCCGGCCCACAACCTTACAGAGAATGAAGTTGGATTGTGAGGGATACGGTCGCAAGAACGGAATCGACGCGAGCAAATCAAAGAAACGCGCGCGTTCAGCGACGATACGCTCCACCTTGTCGGTCAGCCAATCCAGATCATTCAGTGCCGCAATCGCCGCCGTCGACGCCGCAATGGAAACATTATACGGCTGCTTGATTTTCCACAAGTGCGGCATCAGCGCGATGGGAAACGCACCGTAGCCCACACGCAATCCCGCCAGCGCCGCCAGTTTGCTAAACGTGCGGAGGACAATCAGATTGTCGTGTTCAAGTACCCGGCGGATGCGGCTCCGCGCCATCCCTGGCACGCCATCGATCCCGGCGAACTCCACGTAAGCCTCGTCCAGCACGACGACGGCAGGCAACGCCAGCAGACGCTCGAGATCGGCATCGGAGACCCACCCCCCGTCGGGATTGTTAGGTGACGGGATAAAGAGCAGCTTCGGGCGCTGCGTGAAGACAGCCGCCTCGATAGCATCTA
>JBJYXQ010000519.1:0-2728 GCA_046260035.1 Anaerolineae bacterium | reverse complement strand
TGGCATCCTTTGGAACGCCACGCCTATGACGGTTTCGCAATCTTCTACCGCTACGCTGACAATACAGAACCAGGTCACAGGCGATCCACGGTTTAAAGCCGATGGCTATCACCTGCGCATCGGCTCGGCGGCAATTGACGCAGGCGTACCGGCGGCAGTAACCCGCGACGTGGATGGCGATCCACGTCCATACGGCAACGGTTTCGACATAGGGGCAGATGAGACGCCCTACGTGCAAGTACCGCCGGCAACCGGTGCGACACTCGTCTATTCAGACACGGAAGGAAGCGAGACAACGCTTGTGGTGCCCCCCAATGTCGTCACCGAGACGACGACAATTGCGCTAACCCGGTTAGACCCCGAGACAGTAGCACCTCCACCCGAGTTCGTCGCTGGCGGGATTGCCCTGGAATTGGATGCCTATCTAGGTGACGAACAGGTTGAGCACTTCACCTTCAACGCGCCGGTCACATTGACGCTCGAGTACACCGACGAGGACATTGCCGGTATGGATGAGTCCACGCTGCAACTCCATCGCTATGTGTGCCCCAACCCCGAATCATTGTTCCTCTGTTACTGGGAAGTCATCGGCACCCGACCCGGCGAGGGGCAAATGCTCGATATGGAGAACAATGTCTTGACAGTGTGGTTGATGGGATTCAGCAAGTTCGGGACTATGGGAACTGGGCAACAACCTGCCTTTGAGGTCAGTAAAGCACGTTCCAGCAACCAGGTTGCCGGAACGTCGGTCACCTACACCCTCAGCGTCGTCAATACCGGCGACGCAGATGCTACCAACGTCGTCCTCGAAGATATGGTACCCGAATACCTCACATGGTCGAGTGGCGGCACGCTGACACTGAATCGCGTACGCTGGACCTTCGAAGCCATCACCGCCAGCGGCGGCACCGGCATGGGACAGTTTACTGCAATGCTACCGTGCACGGCATCGCTAGCGATCGTCAATGACGATTACCGGGTGGTCAGCAGCGCGCAGGGAGGGCCGATCACCGTTGGCCCACCGGTTAGCTTCGCCGTCATCACACCAACAATGACGGCGAGCATCGCTTACACACCGCTTGCACCGATCGCCGGAGACACAGTCTACTTCACAGCGACGTCGGCAACGAACGGGACCCCGTTGAATTATGCGTGGAGTTTCGGTGGGACGGGATTGCATGCTGCTCGCACTTACGAAACAGTCGGGAGATACACCGTCACGCTCACAGCAAGGGATAAATGCGGCTATGTAAGTGTTGCCAAGGTGAATTTAGACGTAAAACCAGTGGGATATAAGCTGTATCTCCCACTGGTAATGCGGGAGTAGTCAAAGTGATCAGGCCGGTCTCCAACCGCACTTCAGAAAGGCATGGTTGGAGACCGGCTATAAGCAGTATGAGAACATTGGCATACCATCAAACATCAAGTTGATCTAATACCGCACGCACGCGTTCCTGCTCTTGACTCAATCCCAACCGCTCGAAGAGTACCAACGCTTCGGCAAACGCAGCGCGCGCTGCGGCTGGTTGCGCCGCAGCTTTCAGTACTTGCCCATAATCGTAGAGTACGGCAGCTAAGTCAAAATCCTGACTAAGTTCGCGCCGAATATCGATGCTCAGCTTCAGATAAGACAATGCTGCACTCAAATCCTGCGCCTTGTGATAGGCGTTCCCCATCACATGGTAAATACTCGCTTTCGTTTTGAACTCCCCAGTCCCCTTTACGTAGGCCAGTGTTTCATGACATATCGCCAAAACTTTTTCATGCTCGCTATTTTCCAGGTAACACTCCGCCAACTGCCGTTGACATTCGGCGATGGTGGTCTCAGCGTTAATTTCGTTAGCCAGAGCCAGGCTCCTTTCCAGATATCCAATCGCCTGCTTGAGATCACCTTGCGCACGATAAGTTTCTCCCAGGTTAACGTGGCAGTCAGCGATGCCTTGCTTATCCCCCAGTCGCTCGTTGATATGCAAACTTTGTTCGTAATTGTTTATCGCCCTCGCATAATCCCCTTGAGTATAATAAACTATACCCAGATTCATATAGGCGGTCGCCTCCTCCCAGACATTGCCCAGACGCTGCATCGTTTTCAGCGCGTTTTGAAAATAGCCCGCTGCACGGTTTAGATCAGTCTGATAATACAGAATCGCCAGATTGTTGTAGACCTTTGCTGCTTCATATTCATCGCCAATGTATTCTAAAATACTTAACGCTTGCTCCAAGTGTTCAATGACCTTCGCCGGTTGACTGTTTTTTAAGCTAGCGCCCAAAACATTGAGAACCTGAGCCATTTCGCGATAGTACGTACTGTGGTCTAGGATTTGCAGGGCAACTTCGCCATCAGCCAGTGCAGCTTCAATATGCCCCTGTCGCTCGTGAATATGCGCGCGGGCGATCATCAACCGCGCTATTTCCACCGACGCAGACATTTCAGCCGGGAGCATCGCTATGCCACGCGCGCACGCAGTGAGTGCCTGTTCGTAGTCACCACGCTTTTCGTATAGGGTGGCTATTCGTCGAAATAAGTCTGCCTGCTGCGTGGGCTGCTCCCAGTAAGATAGTGCTTTCTCGTAACACGCCAATGCCTCATCCGACTCGCCGATGTGAAACAGCACGTCCCCCAATCCTGTAAAGGTCTGCGCCAAAGCTGTCCGTCGTTCCAATTGCTCGGCCAACTGCGCGGCTTCGCGGTAAAACGCAATCGCCTCCGGATTAGCGTAAGCGAGAC
>JBJYXQ010000518.1:8646-10709 GCA_046260035.1 Anaerolineae bacterium | reverse complement strand
CGTTGAAAACTACTGACACGAACGTATTTTGCAAAACTTTCTACAGTTCAGGCTGGATTTTGTGGACTTCCGGAGGGAGGCCCGGTTCGAGGATCAGGTGAGCCAGCGAGGGTGTGTACGGGGCGTTGAAGTACGCCGTACGTAATGCTGCTCCAGGATTGACAAGTAGCGTCTTGCCCCACTGTGCGCAATAGAAACGGTGGGTATGCCCAAAGACAATGATGTCGGCATAGGGAAAACGACGCAACAGCGCCCGTGCTATGGCACGATCATAAGCCGGCGTTGACCAACGCCCGCGCATATTCTCCAGCATGAGGTAGAATTTCCAAAACCAGGTCGCCGGGCCCATACGATGTCCGTGAATGACACCAATGCGAAAACCGGCGGCGTCGATTTCGACGGTTTCTGGTAGTGATGCCCCGCCGGAAGAACCGTCGAAGAAGTGATAGTTGCCACGCACAGCTTGCACCGGCGCGAGTTCACGCAACGCATCCAATGCCCAGGGTTCATCGACATCGCCTGCGTGCAGGATCAGATCAACGCCTCGCAGCGCATCCAACACCGGAGCGGGAATGGCGTCGGCTCGATAGGGAATGTGCGTGTCTGCGAGTAAGCCGATACGCATATCAAAAGGCCACCGTTTTCCGGTGGCCTTCACGAAAGCGCAGAATTAGGATTACTGACCGACAGCCATCCGCTTTTCAACATAATCGACCGCCGCTTGCACGGTGGTGATGCTGCGCGCATCATCATCCGAAATGCGCCCGCCGAATTCATCCTCAAAAGCCATGATCAGTTCCACCAAGTCTAGCGAATCCGCCCCCAAATCATCACGGAAGCTTGCTTCTGGCGTTACCTTGTCTGGCTCAGTGGCCAAAATCTCAACGATAATGTTCTTGACGCGATCAAACACATCACTCATCGGATTTACCTCCTCGTAATTGTGGCATAATTAGAATGGATGGAATTTTCACCATATGGCTGTATTTTAACTACAGCAGGGCAAAAGTCAAGAACACCCGCGCGTGAGCATTGACGCAACAACGCTTTCACGGTATAGTGGCGTGAAATCAGATCAAGAGAAAGCAAAATGACCGAACCACAAACCGGCACACGCAAAGACGAACATATCCGTATCAACCTGGAAGAAGATGTTTCTTTCGATCAAGTAACAACCGGCCTGGAACGATACCGGTTTACTCACCAGGCGCTGCCGGAATGCAATCTCTCCGACGTCGATACGACAACACACTTCCTCAATCATCGTCTGGCTTTCCCGGTGCTGATCGCATCGATGACCGGCGGCACCGAAAAGGCGGGCAACATCAACCGCCTACTCGCTGAAGTCGCGCAAGCAACCGGCATCGGCATGGGATTGGGGTCAATGCGCGCAGCGCTAGAAGACCCACAAGTCCTGAGGACGTTCCAGGTACGTCGCTATGCCCCCGATATTCTGCTACTGGCAAACCTCGGCGCTGTGCAACTCAACTATAACTACGGCCCTGATGCCTGCCGCCGCCTCGTCGATCTCGTCGAAGCCGATGGCCTTTTCCTGCACCTCAATCCCTTGCAAGAGGCCCTCCAACCCGAAGGCAACACGCGTTTCGCGGGGATCGTGCGGCAGATCGAGATCGTGTGTCGTACACTCGAAGTGCCAGTCATCGTTAAAGAAGTGGGATGGGGCTTGTCTACGAAGGTCGCGCGTATGCTTATCGAAGCGGGCGTAGCAGCATTGGACGTTGCGGGAGCCGGAGGTACCTCCTGGAGTCAGGTTGAAATGTACCGGGGACAGGATGCTTCACAGCGCGAGGTGGCGGCGGCATTCCGCAATTGGGGCATTCCCACAGCGCAGGCGATACAGGACATTCGCCACCTCGCGCCAGACATCCCGCTCATCGCCAGTGGCGGGCTACGCACAGGCGTAGACATTGCCAAAGCCCTTGCACTCGGAGCAGACGTCACCACGATGGCGGCAAGACTGCTCCAGGCGGCGGAATCGTTACAGGCCCTTCACGCGCGGATCGAGATTATCCGCCGCCAACTGACCATCGCTATGTTCGCAG
>JBJYXQ010000518.1:0-8546 GCA_046260035.1 Anaerolineae bacterium | reverse complement strand
CTGCGAGGCCCAGAGCGGAGACTGGCAACAGGCGCTTCCGGCGGCGGCAGCCATCGAACTACTCCACAACTTCACGCTCATCCACGACGACATTGAAGACCACGACCAGACCCGCCGTGGGCGTCCAACACTGTGGACAGTATGGGATGAAGCGCAGGCCATCAACGCTGGTGATGCACTCTTCACGCTTGCTTACCGTAGCCTATTCAACCTACAAACGACAGAAGTTCCCCCGAAAACAGTATTGTGCGCCGTCAATCGTTATACCGATGCGATTCTGCATATCACCGAGGGGCAGCATCTCGATCTTTCTTTCGAAGCCAAAAGCGAGGTTGATGAAATCACCTACTTGACGATGATCCGGGGCAAAACGGCAGCGCTCTTGGGGCTGGCTTGCGAGCTTGGCGGAATCCTCGCGGGTGCACCTGAGGCGCGTCTCATAGCGCTGCGGGAGTTCGGCGTGGAACTCGGGATGGCGTTTCAGATGCAGGATGATTGGCTAGGATTGTGGGGCAATCCACAACAGACGGGCAAGCCGGTGGGTTCCGATATGCGCAATCGCAAGAAGACGCTGCCCATCCTTCACGGGATAGCGTACAGTGAGGCATTCCGGGCGCTTATGACGAGTAGCACCCCCATCGACGACGCACACGTGGCTGAAGGACTGGCCCTACTGGAAACCGTAGGCAGCCAGGAATACACCCATACGCAGGCCCTCGCACACCATCAGAAGGCACTCGCGGCACTGGCCCGCTCTGAGGGAACGGGGGAAGCACAAGCTGCATTGTACGCACTGACCGAACAACTTGTGGGTCGTACAACGTGAAAATTGATCAGAGAGCGCAACCTTGCGAAGGTGTGCAAACCAGAGGTTTGCACACCTTCGCAAGGTTAGCGACGATCAAGTATCACACAAATCAGTCCATCACCTCGGAGAGGCCAAGCAACCGCAGGTCCAAGGGTTTGAGCTCTTTCACCGCCTCTTCCAGGGAAAACGAATCGATCACACTGCTACGCATGGCAGCCATCATGCCACTCTCGCCCCCTAGAAGGTGCTCGGCGGCATAAGCGCCCATGCGTGTCGCCAGAAGGCGATCATACGCCGAAGGGCGTCCACCGCGCTGGACGTGTCCCAATACGGTTACCCGCACATCGAAACCCAGCTCCTCTTTACGGGCACGCAGATATTCGGCTACGGCTCGCGTTCCGGGTTTCCAGCCTTCGGCAATCACCATAATACAGTGTGATTTTCCCTTAATGTACGCTTCAACCACAGTATCAGCGATTTTCTCAAGGGATGGACCTTCGTGTTCAGGGATCAGAATCAGCTCCGCCCCTCCCGCTAAGCCACTCGCCAGGGCCAGATAGCCACAATCACGCCCCATCACTTCGATCAGGAAAGCTCTTTGGTGCGACGCCGCCGTATCCTTGATACGGTCGATAGCGTCCAGGATCGTGTTCAGCGTCGTATCTACACCAACGGCCATATCCGTGCCGTTAATGTCGTTATCAATCGACGCGGGAACACCATACGTGGGGAAATCCATTTTGTGTAGGGCCAGAGCGCCGGCAAGCGAGCCATTGCCACCGATCACAACCAGGCCTTCGATACCGAGTTGGTTCATCTGGCGCAGTGCGGTACGGCGCACCTGGATTTCCTTGAACTCCGGGCAACGCGCTGTCCCCAGGAACGTCCCGCCCCGGTTCATAATGCCACCCACGTCCCGGCTGGTCAATTCGTCAATTTCTCCATTGATGAGACCCTTATATCCCCAACGCACGCCAAAAACCTGGCTTCCGCGCTGCAAAGCCTCGCGGGTGACCGCGCGGATGCACGCATTGAGTCCCGGGCCGTCCCCACCACTTGTCAGAACAGCAATTCTACGCATAGATTAACCTCCTGAAATAGTCAGATAGTCCTTAGTCGTCAGTCTTTAGTCGTCGCCCGATTCGGTTGTCCGGTTCGGTCATCCGGTAAGGATCAAGTAGCGCAGAAAGCGTCTCTGCGGGCAACACGTCCCACGCCAGGGCAACCTCGCGGACGGTTTTTCCGGTATGCTGCGCCTCCTTGGCGATCTCGGCGGCTTTATCGTAGCCAAGTGCGGGAGCCAGTGCTGTCGCCAGTGCCAGATTGCGTTCAACGGTCTCGGTGCAACGGTCAGCATCGATCTCTAGGTCGGCAACGCAACGATCGGCGAAGACGCGCGCCGCATTCGCCAGCAGCGCGATAGCGGTAAGTATGTTGTCGGCAATGAGCGGCATCATCAGGTTCAACTCAAAGTAGCCGCCCAACCCACCAAGCGTGATCGCTGCATCGTAGCCGATGACTTGGGCGCATGCCATAATAACTGCTTCTGGAATCACCGGGTTGACCTTGCCCGGCATGATCGACGAGCCGGGCTGGACGGCGGGCAAATGGAGTTCGCCCAAACCATTGCGCGGTCCCGAAGCCAACCACCGGATGTCGTTAGCGACTTTGTGCAGGCTCACAGCGATCGTTTTGAGCATGCCGGAAGCTTCAACCAGCGCGTCACGGGCAGCATTAGCTTCCACGTGGTTGTGTGCTTCGACAAAACCCGTCGCCAACGCAGTGTTAAGGTGCGTGATGGCGTGCTCTGCAAAATCGGCCGGACAGTTGATAGCGGTGCCGACGGCTGTACCGCCCAGCGGCAGCTCACGCAGGGCCTCAATCGCGCGCCGCACGCGGAACGTCGCTTGCTCAATCTGGGCCGCGTATCCTCCGAAGACCTGCCCCATACGAATAGGTGTTGCGTCCTGTAAATGGGTGCGCCCGGTCTTGACAATGGCGTCGAAAGCTATAGCTTTCGACAGCAAGAGCGTGTGCAAATGCGCCAGCGCCGGAAGCAGGTCATCGCGCAACGCCAGTGTCGCTGCCACGTGGATCGCGGTTGGGATCACGTCATTGCTCGACTGGCTCATGTTGACGTGGTCGTTGGGGTGTACCGGCGCCTTGCTCCCGACTTCGCCGTCAAGCAATTGGATCGCACGGTTGGCAATCACTTCGTTGGCGTTCATGTTAGTCGACGTGCCGGAGCCGGTCTGGAATACGTCGATCGGGAAATGCGCGTCGAGGTCTCCGGCGATAACTTCGTCACAAGCCTGCGCGATGGCGGCCCACAAGCGCGGATCGAGGTGGCCCAGGTCCATATTGGCGCGCGCGCAAGCACATTTGACCTGCCCAAGGGCCGCGATAAATCGGCGGTCGAAACGCCGCCCGGAGATAGCAAAGTTCTCAACAGCCCGCTGTGTCTGCGCCCCCCACAGCGCCCGGGCTGGCACATGGACTTCGCCCATAGCATCGCGCTCAATACGGTCAGGCTCAAAGTTTGGCATCAATCGTTGTCTCCTAGAGAATAGTGAGGTAGCCGTCAGTCGGACAGTCTTTTCAGTACAGTCAAGCCTTCACTTGACGCCAGCGCCGCAGCGTCAAAACGATGACGCTAACCGCACCCGCCAAATTCAAGAGCGTCATCACCACAGGGATGATCAAGCGCTGTTTGGCCTGGCTGACAAAAGTGCGATACGTCCCCACGTATACGATGTCGGCCCAGATGGTTCCACCGGCTTCCTTCGTGCCGACGACGATCACCGGCTCGCCAGGCGCGAGGTAGTCTGCAGAATAGAGCGATTCCGGCGGGTTATTCGCCGCGGGCCAGGCAGAAGCTTGGAAGTCGTTGTTGCGGATGATCGCGTCGCCGCCGTCAAGCGAGACGCGCAGGTTCTCCGGTATGTAGCCGAGTTGGCACGTGTCCTCGTCACAAGCAGTATAGGCCACGTAGTTCGAGAGCACTATAGGATTGTCGATGCTCACGATGCCCTCAAGGATCACCGGTTCGCCAGCCAAGACATCCACAAACACGCTCGCTGACATCACTGCTGGCGAAGTGGCTGCAGTCCACAAACTACGCACACCGAGTCCCGCAAGAAACGCGTTCCCCAGGAAAATTACGTCAAACGCAATCAGGAAGTAGCGCAGCGGCCTGAAATCCGCCCGCGCCGTCGCCCGCCGCAAGGGAAAAGCGTAGAGCAGACCCCACATAAGCGCGATGAACAGGAAAATGAAGATGTTGACCGCCATACGTCAATTCTCTGAGACAACGCATTCTGCGTGCCAGGAGCCCTGTCCCGGCGCGATGAGGTCTTCGGCAGTCGGCGGCCCCCAACTGCCCACCGGGTATGGAAGCGGCTGTCCAGCCTCCGTCAGGGGATCGATGATACGCCATGCCAGCTCAATCTCGTCGGCGCGGATGAAGAGCGAGGCATCGCCTTGCAGTGCATCGAGCAGCAGGCGCTCGTAGGCATCCGGCAGCGCGGTCTCACCAAAATTCTTGTCAAGGTGCTTGCGGTAATGGAACTCCATATCCACCGGCTCAACGTGCATCCCCGCACCGGGCATCTTGGTCGCAAAATTCAAATGGATGGCCTCATCGGGCTGAATACACAGGGAGAGATGATTGGGCGTCAAGCCGACGTTCTCCGGGAAGAGCAGATGCGGCACGCGCTTGAATTCGATGGTGATTTCGGTCAGTTTGTAGGGCAACCCTTTGCCGGAACGCAGGTAGAACGGCACACCCTGCCAACGCCAGTTGTTGATGAACAGGCGCAATGCCCCATAGGTTGGTATTTGTGAGTCTGGCGCAACGTTATCCTCGCTCAGGTAACCCTCGTACTGGCCCAAGACCAGGTCGTCCTGGCATGGAGGACGCACAGCATGAAGGACTTTGACTTTTTCATCGCGCAATGCTCGTGCATCGAAGGCTGAGGGTGGTTCCATCGCCATAAGCGTGAGCAACTGCAACAAGTGATTTTGGAACATATCACGCAGCACGCCGGACCGGTCGTAATATCCAGCCCGCTCTCCTACCAGACCTGTCTCTGCCACAGTAATCTGCACGGAGGCGACGTAATTGCGATTCCACAGCGGTTCGAAAATGGCATTGGCAAAGCGGAATGCTAGGATATTCTGCACCGTCTCCTTGCCCAGGTAGTGATCGATGCGATAAACCTGCTGCTCGTCGAAAGCTGCATGCACCTGTGCGTTGAGCTCTTGGGCGCTGGTGAGATCGTGCCCGAAGGGCTTCTCAATGATGATGCGCGTCCAGCCATGCTCCTGTCGATTGATACCGGCACGGTGCAACTGTTTCACGATGATGGGATAGAGAAATGGCGGCGTCGAAAGATAGAACAGGCAGTTGCCTGAAGCGCCAGACTGCTCCGCAAGTTGCGCCAAATGCTGCGTGAGACGTTGGTAGGTCTCAGGATCGTCATAATCGCCGGAAAGGTAAGTATAGTGCTCACTGGAACCTTCCCACAGTGAACACTGACGCTGGTCGTAGCGTGAGTAGGCTTCTACACCCTCGTAAATCCGCTCGCGGAATTCCTCATCCGAAAAGGATGAGCGCGCCACACCAACAATCTGCGTCTGTTCAGGCAGTAGTCCAGCGCAAGCCAGGCTATGCAGTGCCGGTCCAAGCTTGCGCTGTGCCAGATCGCCAGACGCGCCAAAAATCACAATGACCGCCGGTTCAGACTTGGTCGCCATCTTCCTCCAATCCAGTGAAACGATTATGCGCCAGAGCAGCATTGTGCTTCAACTCGCGAAAGAGAAAGATCAGGAAGACGAGCAGCGCAACGCCGAGAATGATCAACACTGGCTTCAGCGGGATCCAAATCAGCAATATTGTGGCGTCGAGCAACGCTAGGGCAACCAACAGGATAGCATCTGTGCAATCCGTGCCCTTTTCGAGTACAACATTCTCGGGATCAAGAGGATCGTAGTAAACGGTAACGTCCTGATCCTGAGTGTATTGCGCCGCCAGTTTTTTTAAATCACCTAAGAACCATGTGAAGCTCTTAAATCCCACACGGTTTCCCTCGCGGGTGATGCCATCAACAGTATAGTGGTAAGATAACTGGAGCACTTCCTTGGCGACGTCTTTGCCACGGTAGTAACGTTCAACATTCGAGAACAGAATCACGCCGGAGGTCTCACGCCAATTGGCAGTACGCAGCCCGCGCAGGATTTCCCTTGCCACGTAAAACGTCCCGTAGAGAAACAACGGCAAAGCCAGGGTCAGGAGAACGAGAAGGATAACGAGCATGCATACTCCTTGCGATAGAATGAGCAAACGCGTGAATCAGCAGACGCCAACAATTCCCATTATAGCCGAAAGCGCGAGACAGGCTATAAAAAATTGTAACTTAGTCCACGAAGAAGTCTGGCTCCGTCATATCGGCGATACACGTGCTATCCGGTGTAGTTGTGGGATCGGTCAAAAACGCCAATGCCATCTCAAAAGGACACGCACGGACACCGACGCTGGATGTATGCCCACGACCGGGGAACTCAAAGAAGTAGCTGTTGGGCAGGTTTTCCGCCACCTGGAGGCCAAACGACGGCGGTGTGGCTGGGTCGTACTCACCGACGAGAATCAATGCGGGAATAGGACTCGTCACTGGTTCAATCTCACGCGGATCAAACGGCGCAGCACCCCACGTCTCACACAAGGCATAGTGCTCCTCTGCACTGCCGAAGAGTGCCGACTTTCCAAAAACCGCTGTATTGGGATAGGCATCGTTGGCAGCGTCGATCTCCTCCGGCGTCGTCGCAAAGATCTCCTCGTGACAATTGACCGAAAGCATCATGCCCAAACTGAGGCCATCGCTCAAATTCATCGGCGCGGCAAGGAAGATGCGCAGCCACGTGTAGTCACCCAGGCGCACATCGTTGATCATCTGTGGCGCCATGGGGATTAAATCGGTCGCGTACATAGCGAAGAAAACGGCGCTGGTTAGCTCCACACCGTTCACATCGACGTTGAAGGTACGCCCATCGCTGGCCATTACCCCCCACACCGAAACCGGTTCAGCATCCAACTGCGCAACGAGATCGTAGTACATCCTCTCCAGATTCGGATAAGCCGCGTTGCATCCTGGATTCGCGGCGCAACCAGCGAACAATTTGTTCAGCGCATAATCGGTCTTGGCGGCCTGTTCGTTGTAGATATCGATTTCGAGGGGCAGCGCCGAATCCAAAACCGCACTGCGCACGATCCCGGGGAAATCGCGCATCACCGTCTGCGCCAGGCGCGTGCCATAGGAAGCGCCGTAGAGGTTGACCTGTTCGTATCCCAGAACAGTGACAATGTCGTTGACGTCGGCGGCACTGGCAGCGCTGGTATAGGCCGCCAGATCGGCCCCGCGCCGGGTCAGGCGATCGCGGCAAGCTAACAAGGCGTCCGTATACTGCGCGGTATCCTCATCGCCGATGAAAAACCCCTGCCGCAACTGGCGCTCGACAAGCCGCGAGTACTCCGGGCAATCGAGCAACGGTTGGCTCAATCCCGTACCGCGCTGATCAAACACGATGAGGTCGCGTTCAGCCAGAATCGGCGCGATGAAGCTATCGTAAGCCAGCACAATATCCTCAACGGCGCCACTGCCAGGTCCGCCCTGCAGGAAAATGACGGGATCAGGCTGGGGATTATCGCTGGTGCTATGGTAGACGGCGACTGCCAGGCGGATGACATCGTTGGGATCGGTCCCTTCGCGATCCTCCCGTACGATGACGACGCCACAGTCGACCTGTGCACCGATAGGCACATCGAAAGGACAGTGCGTTTGCTCAAAAGAAGGTGTTTCAATAAGGACTGTGATCTCCGGCGTGGGTGTCCATGTTGGAGGCAGCGTAGGCGATGATACAGGCGGTGGAACAGTGAGGGTAGATGTGATAAGGGCCGGCGTCGCCGTGGCAACTGGTGCAGAGGGTACGGCTGCCCGGCGCCTCGTCTGCGAGATCATGATACTACCCAGCAAGGTAATAACCAGGCACGTCACCACAGCCAGCATAATGAGGATGAATTGTTGCTTTTTCGTGAACGACGCCAGTATCTTATCCATATCAGTAATACATTTTACCACACATCTCTGTCACTTGTCTAATGCAGTGAGGGCTATGCGCATTTGAAGGCAAAGACTACAAAAGTCTCAGCAGACACCTGCATCTGGTGCGTTTTTCGTTTAACGAGGCGTTTGGTTACCGCAACCCCACGTGAGACTTTTGTAGTCTGGCTCCGGCGAAGGTCAAATGCGATAGCCCTGCTAACGCAGTACAGCATCCGCCGGCATGCCGGGTTTGAGCAGGTGTTCGGGATTGGGGATACGTATCTTGACCGCAAAAACCAGATTGACACGTTCTTCCTGCGTCTGTACGTTGCGTGGGGTGAATTCCGCCTGGTTGGCGATATCCACGACGTAGCCGGTGAATTCCCGCTCGGGGAAAGAATCCACGGATACGCTGGCCTCCTGGCCTATTCGCACCTCGCCGATGCGGTTTTCGGGGATGTAGAGCACCAGTTTCACTTCGTCAACGTCGGCCAACGTAAGCAACGGTTCACCGGCCAACGCAGTTTCGCCAACCTGTGCGGTGCGATTGCTGACCAAACCGCTTAGGGGCGCCGTCAGTGTGAGTTGAGCGATCTGCACGTCAATCAACTGTAAGGCCGTCTCGGCTTGGCGCACTTGCG
>JBJYXQ010000517.1:0-6031 GCA_046260035.1 Anaerolineae bacterium | reverse complement strand
AGCAACTACTACGAGTTTACCTTGAACCCCTATGACGTCGCCAGTTTGTCGCAAGGGTTTGTGACTTCGCCGTGGGAGGTTGCCGTTGGCGGTCTGGTCAACAACCCCAAGACGTTCGATATCGATGACCTGCGTAAGTTTGAGCAGGAAGAGCGCATCTATCGCATGCGCTGCGTGGAAGCCTGGGCAATGGTCATCCCCTGGTTTGGTTTCCCACTGTCGAAGCTGCTTGAAGAGGTCGAGCCACTGTCCACAGCCAAATACGTGCGCTTCGAGACGCGTTACGATGTCGAAGCCATGCCAGGTCAGCAGAACGGGAGCTTTCCGTGGCCTTACGTCGAGGGCTTGCGTCTCGATGAAGCGATACACGATCTCACACTTCTGGCGACGGGATTGTACGGCAGCGATCTGCAGCCGCAAAACGGCGCGCCCATCAGGCTGGTTGTCCCCTGGAAATATGGCTTCAAGTCGATCAAGTCGATTGTGAAAATCGATTTGGTGGAGGAGATGCCACGGTCGTTGTGGATGGTGACGAACCCGAGCGAGTATGGCTTTTGGGCGAACGTGAATCCCAAGGTGCCGCACCCGCGCTGGTCACAGGCGACGGAACGCCGGATCGGCGAGAACCGTCGCCGCGAGACGCTCTTCCTCAACGGTTACGCCGACGAGGTCGCCAGCCTGTATCCCGACCTGGATTCGCCGGACTGGTACTATTGAAAAAGAAACGTAAGGGCAATCAGCCCGCGGATTGGCTGCACATCATCATCCACGGGCTAGCGCTGTGGCCATTCGCGCGCATCCTCTGGGATCTGGCCTGGGGAGGCTTCCTCATAGACCCGGTACGGGAGATCATCACCCGTACCGGGCACGCCGCGCTCGATCTCCTTCTCCTTTCCCTGGCGTGTACGCCGCTCTATACGCTTACCGGTTTCGCTCTGTTCCGACGTGCCAGACGGACGTTGGGACTGTACGCTTTTCTTTACGTCGCACTGCATTTCCTCACGTTTGCCGGATGGGATTACGGCTTCGATCTGCGGTTGCTCTGGCAAGCCGTGTTTTACCAACGTTATGTGATTGTAGGATTTGCTGCCGGGCTGATCTTGCTCGTGCTGGCGGTCACGTCCACACGTGGATGGCAGCGCCGGTTAGGCAAGGGGTGGAAGCGCCTGCAACGCCTTGTTTACCTGGCGAATGCGTTGGCAGTTCTGCATTTTGCGTGGTTGCTTAAGGAACCGAGCGCGGCGCTGCCGTATGCGGTGGTTGTGGCGTTACTGCTCGTATTGCGGATCCCGTTTGTGGCACAAGTGGTCAAAAGCGCGCGAAGACACTACACACAAAAAAACGTGCGCGAAGATTCCTGAGTTGTAACCGTACAGGATTTGTCAACTGGCGGTCAAACAGAAGTACCCACTCGATTAAAGATTACCGGACTGTTCTCTTCAAGGAGGGATACCATGCAGGTCGTGGCGAAGTGCTTCGGCGGGTGTGGGAGATGGTGTTTGGTGGTTTTTACAGCACTGGTGTGGTTGGCATACGCCGGACCAGCCGCAGCAGAAGGACCTGGGGAATGGGAGCGCGTGTTTGGCGGACCGGCTCCGGTGCGTCTGTTTGCTCTTGAGATGAATAGTGCAACCTCAGGGTGGGCGGCTGGCGATGAAGGCCGGATTTTTCAGTATGCCGATGGGCAATGGCGAGCTGTTCTTAGCCCGACCTCCTACCGCATTTATGATATTGCAATGACAGACGTCAATAACGGTTGGGCGGTCGGCGATTATGGCACGGTGCTGCGGTTTACCGATGGACAATGGCACCGATGGCCACAGCAGCTTTTTAACATCAATCTGCATGCGTTGACGATGACGCGGGTGGGGCCCGACGGTTCAGAAGAAGGCTGGGCGGTGGGCCGCGCGGGCACGATTTTGCGATACGCGGAAGGTCAGTGGGCGACAGTTCCTTCACCGACGCCCTTTGCGTTGTATGATGTGGTCGAGGTCAGCCCGACGCTGGCGTTTGCGGTGGGAGGCGGGGGAACCATCCTTCGTTATGATGGATGGGTGTGGCTACAAGAGGATAGCCCTACCCAGGTAGCTCTTAATGCGTTAAGTTTCAGCGCAGTGGATGATGGCTGGGCCGTAGGAAACGGAGGGGCGATCTTGCACTACAATGGCCATAGCTGGCAGGCGATAGCGGGACCGACACCGGCACAGTATTATATGGATGTGCTTGCGTTAGGACTGAATGAAGTTTGGGTTGCCGGTGAAACGGGAACGCTGTGGCATTATGACGGCGCAAACTGGCATTCGGCTGTGGTGGATGTTCCAGCAACGGGGAACCAGATCCCAAATTCGCTCTACGTGCTGGCAGAGGAAGATGGAACGGTGTGGGCTGCGGGATTCGGTGGTACGATCCTGCGGGCGGATGATGGCGTGTGGCGCGAGGATGGGCGGTTGACGTCGCTGGCCTGGAATGCTTTGGTGTGGCGCGATGATCGGGCCTGGGGAGTGGGGGAGGCTGGGACGCTGTTTACCTACAATGAGGGTCGGTGGTCGGCTTTTGCCGGACCAACGACTGTGACATTGCATGCGGTGACGCTGGATACTACCGGCGCGCTGTGGGCCGCCGGAGACGAGGGCACACTGTTGACATCGTCCGATGGTGCGGCGTGGATCACTGTGACGAGCCCAACAACGGCGCCATTATACGGGCTGACGTTCCCCGATCTGACCACAGGATGGGCCGTCGGTGGGACCGCGCTGGGGCAAATTCTGCGTTATGACGGTTCGAACTGGGATGTGATAACGACGACGTCCGCCACGCTCTATGCAGTTGACTTTGTCTCTACCGCAGATGGCTGGGCAGTAGGCGCACACGGTGGTATCTGGCATTACACCAGGATGGAATGGACGGAAATGCCTGCGCCGGTCAGCACAGCGTTGTGGTCGGTGGATGCTTTGTCTCCCGACGATGCCTGGGCGGTAGGCGAAGCGGGATGCATTGTGCATTACGATGGAACGGTCTGGGATGCGGTAGCCAGCCCGACCGAGAAGGGCCTGCATAAAGTCATCATGCTGAACGCGCAAGAGGGATGGGCCTTTGGCGATAGTGGTACTTTGTTGCATTACGACGGTGTCCGTTGGGACAATGTCACTTCACCAACGTCCTACCGCCTGCTTAGCGAGACATTGGATGGACAGGGCGTACTCTGGGCGGTAGGACATGGCGGTACGTTGCTGCGTCGCAGCCCCACAGACGGCACATTCCGCTTGACGCTATCGCCTGCGCAGGAATTCATGATTCCTGGCGCATCGGTTCGGATCACGCCCACCTTATCTTTTTTTGACGACCACCACGGACCGGTGACGGTGACTTTGGAGGGCGACCCCGTTGTCCTTACAGTAAATTGGACGATGCAAGTGGTCAGCAAGTCGACGGCGTTGCCAGTCCAATTGACCGTAGCTGCATCGGCGGTGCGCGCGACGGTGCCGTTGACGATTACGGCCAGCGATGGCATCTATACGCACAGCACAACACTGGCGCTGGCGCTGCTGCCCGGCGCGTGGGCTTCTGGTCCGGCAATGTATCCGGCGGGTTTGATTCACGATATGGCGGGCGATGGGGCCGGCAGCATCTGGGCAGTGGGCGGTAACGGGATGCTCGCCCGGTATCGTCCGGGACAATGGGAGCAGTTCGAGGCGAGTATCGCGGGCGACTTGTACGCGGTGACCGCGCTCAGTTCGACACTTGCATGGGCTGCTGGGGAAGCTGGAACGCTTTTGCGCTTCGATGGGATGGATTGGATAGTTGAGACAACACCGATCACTGCGCCGATCTACGGGATGGCGTTCGCTTCACCTGTGGATGGTTGGGCGGTCGGTGGTGCGGGTGAGATCATACATTACGATGGTGCAAGCTGGCAAGCGGTGGCGACGCCAGGGCAGGACTGGTTATACGACATAGCATTGGCGGATGACGGCACAGGCTGGGCCGTAGGTTGGGGTGGCGCAATTTGGCGTTTCGACGGCATGACCTGGAGCGCAACAGACAGTCCAACGCATCAATGGCTCCGCGCGGTTCACGTTGTCAGTTCTGAAGAGGCATGGGCTGTCGGCAGCGAGGGTGCGATCTTGCATTATATAGGAGGGGGGTGGCAGCTTTATCCCAGCCTGGTCGTCGCACGGTTGTTTGATGTGATTTTTACCGCACCGGATCTTGGTTGGGTGGTGGGTGGGGACGGTACACTACTTCACTATGATGGAGATACGTGGCGTGTGCTCCCTCGTATTGCAGAAGGCGACCTGCGTGCTCTTGCCATAGGCAGTCCCACCTACGCGTTGGCGGCGGGCATTCATGGCGAGATGCTGTGTTATGGTGCTGTGCAGAACGGTAGTGTGCAGTGGTCAGAATGTGGCGAGACGTTTGTTATCTGGAAGGATGCGCGACCATATCGCCTATTCTTGCCCTTGGTGGGCAACCAGTCTTTGCTAAAGGAATCCTTTGAAGGTTTCGGCGTGCAGACGATGGGCGGTACTTTCAGTCGTGATCCGGCGATTGTGGCACAGATGGCGGCGGCGGGGATTCGCCGGGCACGGATGCCGTTTTCGTGGAAATTAATCGAGCCGGAAAACATGACGGTGGAGCAATTCCATTGGAGCGTTTACGACGATTGGTTTGAATTGCTGGCGTTGGCAGGCATCCATCCAATGCCGTTCCTGGCTCGCAATCCGGCCTGGGCCGGTGATTTGCCCGCGGCAGCGCTCAATCAAAGCGACGTTAATGAGCAGACAACCTTCGTTGAGGCGGCAGTACACCGGTACAGCCAACCGCCGTATGGGGTGACGCACTGGGAAGTCTACAACGAGCCGGATAATCACGAGCAGTTGCTTGCAGAGACCGGTTGGGGACAGTGGGGCGATGATGGCGCGGGGTATGTGGCGCAGTTGGAGCGGATTCATATGGCGGTGAAAGCGGTAAATCCCGCAGCGCAAGTTGTGCTCGGGGGAATCGCCTATGACTATTTTGTGGAAGATGGTGGGCCGTTTGTGCGTACCTTTATCACAGATGTGTTACAATTTGGCGGCGGACAGTATTTTGATGTGCTGAACTTTCACTATTATGGTTCAGATTTCACCGGTCAGATTCGCTTTTTCCAGAATTTGTTGGTGGACTATGGTTTGAGTAAGCCGATTGTCTGCACGGAAGTGGGCACTGCCGTGGGCGTCCCGACCCTGGAAGCCGAAGGGGAAGCGTACGCGCGATACGCACCGCAGGTGATGGTGCGAGGGATCGCCAATGGTCTGCAGGCGGTGAACTGGTTTGCGCTATCCGATATGGAGAGTGGGTGGCGCCCGGGGTTATTCGGGTTGGATCGTCGACCGCGCCCTGTCTTCGAGATATATCGCACGTTGACGACACTGCTGCGCGGAGCCTATTACGAGCGGCCGCTTTTGGTGGTGGAGATGCAGTCGCTGCCTTTGGAAGGATACAGGTTCGTTACTCCGCGCGGATGGTTGTATGTGGTGTGGACGAGCTCGGATGTGATAGTAGATTGGCGTGTCGCTGCGCCACAGGTGCTGTTGACGAACAAGTGGGGTGTAAGTCGCTATGTCTATGACGGCGACGACGGTGTGGTGGATGGGGTGACGACGTTCCCGGTGGGGGTAAATCCGCTGTACGTAGAGATTGAGCGGTAGATCCTATCAGGGCTTTGATCGTTAGTGCTTGAAAAGAGGCTGTATGGAGACGTTGTGGAAGCACTTGCTAGCAGGCCGCCCAGGAATCCTGGGGCAACCGTGGTTCTATCTGGTGTTGATCGGTGCGTATGGTGTTGCGGTGGTGTGGTTAATCATCCAGACAGTACGCGCAGCGCATAATCCAGAAGTTGATGGTAAAGTCTGGCGCTGGTTGGTCCTGCTAGCGTTGGTAACATTACTGCGTGGGGGAGTATACAGCGTGTTGGATCCGCCGTGGTATGCCCCCGATGAACCCAGTCACTTTGAATATGCGTGGTTGTTGCACGATTTAGGGCGGATAC
>JBJYXQ010000516.1:0-3615 GCA_046260035.1 Anaerolineae bacterium | reverse complement strand
GCCCCGGAGGACATCGCCTACTTCCGCCACATCCGCCAGCAGTGCGCGACCCGGATTGCGATGGGCGAGCTCTTCAATAGCCCGCACGAGTGGCAGCCACTTGTTGAAGAGCGCCTCATCGACTTCTTGCGGATGCACGTCAGCCAGATGGGCGGGATCACGCCGGCGCGCGCTGTGGCGCTGTTTGCGAATATGTACGGTGTGAAGACTGCGTGGCACGGGCCGGGCGATACATCACCTGTAGGCCACGCCGCGAATCTGCATCTCGACCTGTGGGCGCCCAACTTTGGTATCCAGGAGTGGTGCCGCTTCCCAGAGCACGTCTACGAGATGTTCCCCGGTTTGCCCGAAGTGCGCAATGGCTATATGTATCCGAACGATAAGCCCGGCCTGGGCATCGACATTGACGAGGACTTGGCGGCGAAGTATCCCTGCACGGATACCATCGAGCGGTGGACGCAGGCCCGCTGGCCCGACGGTAGCCCGGCGAGGCCGTAAGGTGAAGCGTGATGCGTGAGCAGCCAATTATGCATCACGCACCACGTCTTTATCTCCGCGGCGACTTGCGTGACGTTGCGCTGTGACAAATGGCACGTGAAAGAGAGCCATTTGACATCAGTGCGTTTGTAGACATAATAGCGATGGAGATTAGCCTGCAAACCATTCACAAACTTGTGTATTTTAAATTGACAGAAGGGGGAAAAATGAAATTCCGTAAATTGGGTATCTTGATTGTGTTAGCGGCTATGTTAGTGACGAGCTTGGTGACGGGCTGTCAGTTGCGGTCGCAGAAAATCGTCGTGGCGACGGATGCAACGTGGCCACCGATGGAGTATGTGGATGAGAACAAGGACATCGTCGGGTTCGATATCGACCTGATGAATGCCATTGCTCAGGAAGCTGGCCTGGAAGTCGAGTACCGTAACGTGGCCTGGGACGGCATCTTCGCCGGTCTTGCTGCGGGAGAGTACGACGCCGTGATTTCGTCTGTGACGATCACCGATGAGCGCAAGGCGCAATACGATTTCTCCGAGCCATACATCAACGCCGGGCAGATCGTTGTGGTCCAGGCCGATAGTGATATCACCGGGCCGGATGGATTGAGCGGGTACACCGTCGGCGCGCAGCTTAGCACGACCGGTGCGTTCGCTGTCCAGGAGATGGAGGGTGTCACGCTCAAAGAGTACGACGAGGTTGGTCTGGCGTTCGAGGACCTGGTAGCCGGGCGCATCGACGCGGTAGTCTGCGATACGCCGGTGGCGGCGGACTTTGCACTGCAGCGCGAGGAGTACAGCGCCAAACTGAAGATCGTCGGCGATTCGTTCACCGAGGAGTACTACGGTATTCTCGTGCAGAAGGGCAACAGCGATCTGCTTGCCAAGATCAACAAGGGTCTCGTCGCGGTGCAGGATAAGGGAATCGACAAAACCCTAGAAGAAAAGTGGTTGCGCTAATAGTACCAGCCGTTGCGTATGTGCTAATCTCCGCTATACGTGGCTTTTAGTCCCACAAATCAGTTGAACCACAGAGAACACGGAAGAGAACTCCGTGTTCTCTGCAATTATTTCTCAGCCAAGTGAACCTTGCGAATGCCGGACCGGGCTCGCTATTTCCGAAATGTTGTTGGCAACCCCGTAAAATTGGTTGTGTTTAGACCGTTTGGAAAGGAGGTCTTATGAAAGCCGAATCGCGTGCCAAACCCGAAGGCCAGCCGCGCGTCTGGCAACAGGATGACAGTGCCATGATTCCCCGCGAGCGCAGCTTGATGATTGCTTGGTGGATTGCCATCGTCGCGGCAGTCGTCTTTATCGTCGGGGCGGTCGTGTTCAAGCCCACACCTTACTGGGAGATTGTCGGTTTTATCGGTGATGGGTTGGTCATCACATTCCAGATTACGATTGTATCGATGACGTTCGCGTTGATTCTCGGCCTGATCGCCGGATTGGGCCGTACTGCGACCAACTCATTTTTCAACATCCTGGCCTCGTTGTACGTCGAAGTGATCCGCGGTATTCCACTGTTGGCACAGTTGTTCTGGATTTATTACGCAATGTCCCGTTTCATCCGCCTGGGACCGCAGGTTTCTGCTGTGTTGGGTTTGACCATTTGTTATGGTGCGTACATCGGTGAAACCTTCCGCGGTGGGATTCAGTCGATCCCCAAGGGACAGATGGAGGCTGCTCGTGCGTTGGGCCTCACCCGTGCCCAGGCGATGCGCCACGTCATCATCCCGCAGGCGGTGCGCGTGATTTTGCCGCCGGTGGGTAACGAGTTTATCGCCATGCTCAAAGACTCGTCGCTGGTCTCTGTGCTGGCGATCTCCGATATGCTGCGGCGGGGGCGGGAGTATGCGTCACGCACGTTTGCGTACTTCGAGACGTACACGTTGGTCGCCCTGGTCTATCTGCTGGTAACGTTGATCTTCTCGCGTGTCGTCTTCTATATCGAGCACGGTATGTCGCGCCAGGACAAAGACCAACCGGTGACATTGATGCACCGGCTTGCCGGTGGGGTGGTGGATCTGGTTGTGCTGGATTTCGTCGGTTTGATCGTGTATGCTTTGATCCAACCGCTGGCTTTGATTTTTCCCGAGTTCCCTGTCATCACAGTTTTGCTGGTTGTGATGTTTGTATTGGGCCTAATCTACCTGGTTTTCTTCTGGATGCGTTCTGGGCGGACACCAGGTATGATGGCGGTGGGGCTGCGCTTGGCTAATGAGCAGGGCACAGACCTGTCGTTGGCGCAGGCACTCAAGCGACTGCTGTTCTTGATTCTGCCGGTGCCGGGGCTGAGTCTGCTCTGGATGTTTTTGCCGCCCACGGGTGAACCTCTGCACGACCGCTTCGCGAACACCCACGTTGCCAGGGATTGAGGGGGGATGAAATGAGTACAACACCGATCGTTCAGATTCGAAATTTGCACAAACGTTTTGGTCGTGTTCATGCGCTCAATGATGTGAGCCTGGACGTGGAACGCGGAGAAGTCGTCGTCATTATCGGGCCGAGTGGATCGGGTAAATCTACGCTGCTGCGCTGCGTTAACCGGCTGGAAGTGCCCAACAGTGGTACAGTCAGCATCGATGGGGTAGAGATTCGCGGCGAAGAACGCCAGATCAACCTGATGCGCGCCGAAGTGGGGATGGTGTTCCAGCAATTTAATCTTTTCCCGCACATGACGGCGGTGGAAAATATCATCCTCGGGCCGATGACGGTTCGCAAATGGGAACGTGATCGCGCTGTGACGTTGGCTCACGAATTGCTGGAGAAAGTCGGTATCCCGGAAAAAGCCGATGCCTACCCGGAGCAGCTCTCGGGCGGGCAACAGCAACGTGTCGCCATTGCGCGTTCACTGGCGATGCAGCCGAAGATCATGCTCTTCGACGAGCCAACCTCGGCCCTCGATCCGGAGATGATCAAGGAAGTGCTCGACGTGATGCTCGATCTGGCTCAGGAGGGGATGACAATGCTCGTCGTTTCGCACGAGATGGGGTTCGCCCGCAATGCCGCTAAACGCATCGTCTTTATGGATCAGGGACAGATCATCGAAATCACCACGCCAGAACTGCTTTACACTGCCCCCCAGCACGAGCGGACGAAGCGGTTTTTGAGCCAGATT
>JBJYXQ010000515.1:0-6489 GCA_046260035.1 Anaerolineae bacterium | reverse complement strand
CCCTTATATGATACCGAGATATGTCCCGGTCAACCGTCGCCGTTGGTTGGCATCATAGATGGTTTGCGTTGGCAGAGTTGGAATTGCGTTGTATCCTTCCTTTCATTTGATGGTCATTTTCCCATCGCATAGTAACTTGAGGATAGGGGAAAACGGTGTAATATATTAGAAAAGATTCACTGAAATCGAGCGTTGGGAGGTCTTATGACAGAACTAGTGCGGGCCTTGATTGTGGACGATGAGGAACGCATCCGTTTGTTTCTTAAAGAGGTGTTGCGCCGGGAGGGCTATGTCGTGACGACTGTGGCCACTGGGGAGGAAGCCCTGGAGTGCTTGCAAGACACGGCCTTTGATTTGGCGATTCTGGATCTCATGCTCGGCGGACGGGTCGACGGGCAGCGGGTACTGGAAGCGATTCGCTGGCGGTGGCCGGCGATGGTGGTGATTATGATGACCGCGCATGGCACACTTGGCTCGGCGATAGAGGCCATCCAGGAAGGCGTAGATGGCTATCTGCTCAAACCGGTTGAAGCCTCAGAAGTACGGCAGGCTATCCGAGAGGCGTTTGAGCGGCGAGAGCAACGCGCCGAATTACACCTTGCTGGCGGTGAGTGGCAATCCCTCACTCGCGGCCCTTTTTCAGTGGACTTTGACAGCCATCGTGTGACTCGGGACGGCGAGGAAATTGAGCTCACCCCGAGCGAGTTCACGTTGTTGGTTCATTTGATGCAAAATGCACACCAGGTAGTAGGACCTAAAGCGCTGGTGGAAGTCGTTCGTCAATACAGACCTGAGTATTTGCACGAGGCACGCCAGATTGTTAAGTGGTATATTCATCGCCTGCGACAAAAAGTAGAGATCGATCCTTCCAATCCTCGTTATATTGTCAATGTGCGCGGTGTTGGTTATATGTTTGAGCCATAAACGTACGCAGTCCATTCTTGATACCATTTCTGGTACATCGGCTGGCACTCGGTGGGTTTATAGCCCACTGAGTGCTCTTTGTAGAACTTGCTGCGGGTTTCCAACGCAATCCCAACTTTCCCAACCTATTGCTGCCTGAACCCCAACCTTATCCCGCAATTCAGAACCACGTTTTTTGCTAGACTATGAATGGGTATTGATCCATCAACATCACTAACTTCGGTTTTCAAATGAGTATTTGAAGCCGTCAGGCTGTTCTAGGGCTACTAGATCAAAGGAGAGAACGATGACCGCAATTCAACAGATGATTGACTACATCTGCAAAGCTCTGGCCGATAAACCAGAGGAGGTAGAAGTTGACGAAGTATTGGGCGAAAGTGTAATTATGCTGGAGCTCAAAGTCGCAGATGAGGACATGGGGCGTATCATCGGTAGAGGGGGACGTCACATCAACGCGATGCGCACCTTGGCCAGGGTTCTAGGTGGCAAGATGGGAAAACGCATTAGCCTTGAACTTGTCGATGACCAGACGACCGCAACCCCGAAAGTGCAGCCTATGGAATCTGTGGATTGATTTCCAGTCAGATGGAAAGAGAATTGTGTAAATGAGTAATAGGCCCGTGGGGAATAAAGCATGGAGTCCAAGAAAGGTCGTCATTGTCGGTGCTGGCGATGTCGGCTCAACCTTCGCCTACACGTTGGCACAGAGCGGTCTCGCAGATGAAATCGCGCTGATGGATGTGAATGAAGAACTGGCGAAAGGCCAGGTGCTTGACCTCGCGCACGGCAAGTTCTTCTTCCCGTCGCTCGAGATCTATGTGGCAGATAAAACGGATTACGCCGACGCAAAGGTCATCGTTATCACCGCGGGGACCAAACAAAAACCCGGCGAAAGTCGTCTTGACTTACTCCAACGTAATGCGTCGATCATGAGGAATATCGTCTCCGATATTGTCGCCCAGGAATCGCAGGCTGTCCTCGTGGTGGTCAGCAATCCGGTGGATGTGCTGACTTATGTCGCACAGAAGCACTCCGGTTGGCCCCGGCACCGCGTCCTGGGATCCGGGACCGTCCTTGATAGTGCCCGCTTTCGCTACTTGCTAAGCCAACACTGCGACATTGACGTGCACAACGTTCACGCTTACATTCTGGGCGAGCATGGTGACACCGAGTTCGCGGCGTGGTCTATGGTGCACTTGGCGGGGATGGCAATTGACGACTATTGTCCGGTGTGCGGTCGTTGTGCGCAATGGGACGAGGAACGCGGCAAGATAGAAGAAAGCGTCCGCAACTCTGCCTATCACGTTATCGACTACAAAGGTGCAACCTACTATGCCGTAGGCCTGGCGCTCGTCCGCATTGTCGGCGCGATCCTGCGTGATACCCACAGCGTGCTGACCGTTTCAACTTTGCTCCAGGGCGAATATGACCTGGAGGACGTATGTTTGAGTGTTCCATGCATCGTCGCCCAGGAGGGTGTTACACACATTGACGCTGCAACGCTGCCCCCCGATGAGCAAAAGGCGTTGGAAAACTCAGCCAGCGTATTGAAAGAAGCGATTGCGTCCTTGGAAGCAGCAAGTTGAGCATAGACAACATCGATTCGCTCTTTTGACAATTTTGACAAATCAAGTATTATTTAGATCATATGATATATGACGTGTTTAGATAGGTCAAAAATCACCATGCAACCCAAAAACTGGTTTAGCTATTACTACTTTTATTTTCGCTGTCCCCGACAAGGTCAGCTCCTTTGTGTGTAAAAGGGTGAAAGTAGTGTAGCAAGCCCAAAAACAAATCAAAGACGTGGAGCGACCCGCTCCACGTCTTTTTTGTACCTGTCAATAGACAGGAGACGGTAAACGGTAGAGAGTATACGGGGAGAGGGAGGAGCGTATGGCATGTCGCGGCATTCGGGGGGCGATTACGGTGGAGGAGAATACTGCAGTGGCTATCAAATCGGCAGTACGGATGCTGTTGGAGCGTATCGTCGCCGCCAACGCGTTGGACGTGGCCGATATCGCCAGCGTGATTTTTACCGCCACACTCGATCTGGATGCCGTTTATCCTGCTGTCGCTGCACGCGAGATGGGGTGGGTGAATACGCCGTTGCTCTGCGTGCAGGAGATGGCCGTCCAGGGGAACCTGCCGCGCTGCATCCGTGTACTCTTTCACTGGAACACGGAGTGCGCGCAAGCAGACGTCCATCACATCTATTTGGGTGAGGCGCGTGCGCTCAGGCCGGATCTGGCGAATAACGAATAGCCAGTCGTAGTTCATAATTCGAAATTCGTTATTCGTAATTCGCAATACTTGAGGGGGAGGAGTATAAGATGAAAGTCGCTTTTCAGGGTGTCGCGGGGGCGTATTCGGAAGAGGCGGTGCGGCAATATTTCGGTTCGACGGTGGAAAGTGTGCCGTGTCGCACGTTAAGCGAGCTGTTCCCGATGGTGGAGAACGGCGAGGTTAACTATGCGCTGCTGCCGGTGGAGAACGCCACTGCCGGGTCGGTGGCGGGGGCTTACGAGTTGCTGTTGGAGCGGGATTTGCGCATTAACGCCGAGGTCATCCTCCACGTTCATCATATGCTGATGGCTGCGCCGGGAACGGAGCGTGAGGCGCTAAAGCGCGTGCGCTCGCATCCCCAGGCGTTGGCGCAGTGCCAGCAGTATCTCACCCGCTACGGTCTGGCCGGAGAACCGGCCTTCGATACGGCGGGCAGTGCGCGCGACCTGGCTGCCAACCCCGAACCGGATGTCGCCGTCATTGCCAGCGCACTTGCTGCGGAACTGTACGGCCTGGAAATCCTCGACCGCGCCATCGAGGATTATCGCTTCAACTACACGCGCTTTTTCGTGATGGGACTGGATGATCCGCCGCGCGCGCAGCGTCCCAAAACGTCCATCGTCTTCTCCACGCGGCACAGTCCTGGCGCACTGTACAAATCGATGGGGGAGTTTGCGATACGCGGGATCAATCTCACCAAGATTGAATCGCGCCCGCGCCTGAACCAGCCCTGGCGCTACACGTTCTATCTGGATTTCGAGGGGCACTGCCAGGACGTGGCGTGCGAAGCGGCTTTGATGGGCTTGCTGCGTCATTCATCATTCGTCAAATTGTTGGGTTCGTATCCGGCAGCGACAACGCCGGTGGTGGAAGGGGAAAATGTGTAAACAGAGATGGGAGGAAAAGCAATGATCGTTATCATGAAACACGGCGCGACGACAGCGCAAATTGCGAACGTGACGGCCCGCATTGAGGGCATGGGATGTATGACGCACCTCTCGCAAGGTGAGGAGCGCACGATTATCGGGGTGATCGGTAATGGGCGCCCGATTGACCGGGAGCAGATCGAACGGATGTCCGGCGTGGAGCGTGCTGTAGCCGTGCTGCGCCCCTTCAAACTCGCCAGCCGCGAATTCCATCCGCAGGATTCGGTCATCCCGATCAACGGGATCAGTATCGGTGGCAAGCCGTTGACTATCATCGCCGGACCATGTTCGGTGGAGAACCGGGCGCAGTTGTTGGAGACGGCGCAGGTTGTGAAGCAGGCCGGCGCGCACATTCTGCGGGGTGGCGCGTTCAAACCGCGTAGTTCCCCGTACAGCTTCCAGGGACTTGGGGAAGAGGGGCTGCGATTGTTGGCCGAAGCGCGTTCGGTCACCGGTTTGCCGGTGATCACCGAAGTGATCGCGCCGGAGCTGGTGCCGTTGGTGATGACCTACGCCGACATCCTGCAAGTTGGCGCGCGCAATATGCAGAACTTTGCCTTGCTGCATGCCGTCGGCGAATCACAGCGCCCGGTGTTGCTCAAGCGCGGGATGATGGCGACGATGGAAGAACTGTTGATGGCCGCCGAGTACATTCTCTCACACGGCAACCAGCGCGTGATCCTCTGCGAGCGTGGCATCCGCACCTTCGAGAACTACACGCGCAACACCCTCGATCTGAGCGCCGTGCCGATGCTCAAGCAGCTTAGCCACTTGCCCGTGATCGTGGATCCGAGCCATGGAACCGGCAAATGGGAACTGGTCGAGTCGATGTCACGGGCCGCCATTGCTGCCGGAGCCGATGGCCTCATGATTGAGGTCCACCCGCGCCCCGAAGAGGCACTTTCCGATGGCGCGCAATCGCTCAAGCCGGGACGGTTCACCGCGCTGGTTGAATCACTCAAACCGATCGCAGAAGCCGTAGGGCGGACGTTGTGAATAACGAATTACGAATAGCGAGACGTAATTCGTTATTCATAATTCGACAAGGAGATGAAGTGGATGAAATCACTCTCTGATTGTTCTGTCGCCGTCGTGGGCTTGGGGCTGATGGGGGCGTCGTTGGGGGGAGCGCTGCGGGGCAAGTGCGCGCGTGTGATCGGTGTGGCGCGGCGTGCTGAGGTCATTGAGACGGCACTGGCGCGTGGTTTAGCTGATGAAGGGACGACCGACTTGCTCGCGGGGGTGCGTGATGCGGACGTAGTGGTGCTTTCGACGCCGGTGCGTGTGATCGTCCAGCAATTGGCCGAAATCGCGCCGCACCTGCGCCCCGGTTGTATGGTGATGGACTTGGGTAGTACCAAGAAAGAGATCGTCGCGGCGATGGATCGGCTGCTGCCGGAGGCCGTGCAGCCGCTTGGGGCGCACCCGATGTGCGGCAAGGAGACCTCTGGCATCGAAGTGGCCGAAGTCACATTGTACCGGGATCATACGTTCATCCTCACGCCGCTGGCACGCACGTCGCCGGAGACGGTGGCGCTCGGGGTGGCGTTGGCAGAGGCTGTCGGTGCGAAGCCGCTGGTGCTGGATGCCGACCGGCAGGATTACCTCGTCGGCACGGTGAGCCATCTTCCATACCTGCTCGCCTGTGCGTTGGTGGCGACGGCGGATGCAACGACATCCAAAGACCCGGCGGTGTGGAAAATCGTCGCAGGCGGTTACCGCGATACGTCACGCGTGGCCGGAAGCGACGTCACGATGATGCTCGACATTCTGATGACCAATCGCGAGCACGTGCTGGACGCTGTGCAGGTTTTCGGAGAAACGTTGCAGGCGCTGACACGAATGATCGCGGAGGGAGATGAAGACGCGTTGCGGGCAACGCTGACTGCTATCCGTAATACGCGAAAGGAGATGTTTCCATGAGCCAGCTCGTGATCCGGCCCGGTAGAGCCTTACGTGGAACAGCGCGTGTCCCTGGCGACAAATCGATCTCACACCGTGCGCTGATGCTCGGTGCGCTGGCCGATGGCGCCAGTCACGTCGCTGGCTTTCTCCCTGGCGGCGACTGCCTCGCCACACTCGGTTGTATGCGCGCATTGGGTATTGAGGCAGAAGTCAGGAAGTCGGCTGGAAAAAACGGCGTTGCATCTGCCGATGTTACGATCCACGGGCGCGGCTTGCGCGGCCTGCGTGCGCCATCCGCCCCGCTGGACTGTGTCCGCTCTGGAACGACGATGCGTTTGCTGGCGGGTATCCTGGCAGGGCAAACGTTCGACAGCATCCTCGCCGGCGATCCGCAACTGCTCCGCCGCCCGATGCGCCGTATCACCGAACCGTTGCGCGCAATGGGGGC
>JBJYXQ010000514.1:0-2479 GCA_046260035.1 Anaerolineae bacterium | reverse complement strand
TGGCCCTGGCGTTGTGGTACGTCGCTCGCGGGGAAGTATTCGACAGCCGCAAACTTGTTCAACAGCGATTTTCGCGCGACAGATTCCCCTCCATTTCCTGGGCGCAAGATTCCGCCCGCTTCTTGTTAACCCCCTGTTTCTCTTGGGCAGGCCGTCCGGCACGGTATCGCTGCTCTCCTGAGATCTTATGTCATGTGACGGAAAAGGATGTCAGTTTATGGCACTTAAAACACGATAGCCCTTCTGCTGAGCCAAGCGCCAGCTACCGGAAGTCATCGATAACTCTATGTATTTTCACGAGATTATAAGCATACGCTTGCATCGCTGTGTTGAAACAGCTAACAGGCGATATGTTATAACTTTATATATGTTGACAGTATGTCCGCCATAAACTATAAATATTTGCGTGGCCGATGCATCCTTCTTTACCCACCCGCAATTGCATTGGCAAAAGCGCTACGAGGCCCTGCGCGCTTCTTTCGTCGAGCGCCTGCCCGCCCACATCGTTGCCGATCGATTCGGTTACACCGCCAGCTATATCCATCTGCTGCGCCACCAGTTCAAGCACGGCAAGCTCGATTTTGCCGAGCCACCAGCCGAAGGCTCAAGCCGGCGACGGCGTGTCAGTGCCGAGACCCGTCGGAAGATTCGCTCTTGGCGGGAGCAACGGCTTTCCGCCGCCGAGATCACGGAACTGCTTCTGCAAGAGGGGGTGGAGATCTCGGTGCGTACCGTGGAGCGTGTGTTGGCCGAAGAGGGATTCGAGAAGCTGCCGCGACGCACAGGTTTGAAGATCGGCAGGACCGTCAAAGGTGCACAGATACCCGATAAATCACAGCAGATAGGGATCGATGCGCTGGAGGCAGAGCGCTTCGATTCGCCGGCGGCCGGGGTGTTTTTGTTTGCACCGTTTCTTGAGCAGCTGGGATTCGCGCGGGTGGTCGAGGCCGCTGGACTGCCAGGCAGCAAGCAGATCCCGGCGTTGAGCTATTTGCTCTCTTTCCTGGCGCTGAAGCTGCTGGGCAACGAACGTTACGCTCATGTCGGCGAGCATGGATTCGATCCCGGTTTGGGGCTGTTCGCAGGTCTGAATGTACTGCCCAAGTGCACGGCGATGTCGAGCTATGCCTACGCGTTGGATGATATCCACCTGCAGCGCTTACAGGAGGCGTTTATCGCACAAGCGATTCACTTGGGTCTGTATGAGGGGAACCTCGTCAATCTGGACTTCCACACGGTCCCGCATTTCGGCGATCAGTCCGTGCTCGAGCGCCACTGGGCCGGTGCTCGCGGTAAGGTCATGAAGGGGGCCTTGACGCTCTTTGCCCAGGATGCCGACAGTAAACTGCTACTCTATACCCAAGCGGATATCCAACGGGCCGAGAGCGATGATCAGATCCTTCAATTCGTGGATTTCTGGTCCAAGATGCGCCGCGGTGTCATGCCGACCTTGATCTTCGATTCGCGCTTTACCACCTATGCCAATCTCTCCAAGCTCAACGCCGATGGCATCAAGTTCATCACCTTGCGCCGCCGTGGCAGCCGTCTGGTGGCGAGCGCGCAAGAGATCACGCAGTGGAAACGAATCCACATCCCGCATGGCAAGAGGAAGTATCCGAACCCGCTGGTGCATGAATCCACGGTCGCGTTGCGCGGATATGATGGCGAGCTGCGTCAGGTCATCATGAAAAACAATGGTCGCGAGGCGCCAACCTTCCTGATCAGCAACGATACGGAGTTGCCGGTCGAACTGCTGGTGGGCAACTATGCGCGCCGCTGGCGGGTGGAGAACTCCATTGCCGAGGCGGTGAAGTTCTTCAACCTCAATGCGCTTTCTTCCCCCATCCTGGTCAAGGTCCACTTTGATGTGTTGATGACGCTCATCGCAGATACACTCTATACCCTGTTGGCCCGCAAGCTGCGGGGCTTCGAGGAGTGCGACGCACCCAAGCTGTTTCGCCACTTCGTCAAAGGCAAAGGCACCATCGAGGTTCGAAACAGTCACGTTACGGTGACATACCCCCGTCGTGCGCATAATCCGATTCTTCGCTCGGTGCCTTGGCAAAATCTCCCAAGCTCGTTGCCGGCACCGGCCGACGCCTCCCTGAGTCTGAAATTCTCCTGAGGTGCGATCAAGAATTTCTTATATTCCCGTGACGGTTAAACTTCTGCGCAAATCGCTGTTGAATGAATCTTCCCGAACGCGACGGCGACGGCTAACTGACTGACATGAGTCAATGGACCGCCGAAATAGGGCGAGTCATGGCGGAAGCAGACAGCGTTGAGCTCGACGACACCAAGTGGCAGCATATTCTGAAGGCCCGCGAGTTTTTCGAGGATCATGCCGTCGTGCCGCCCATCCGTAAATTTTCCAAGTATTGCGGCCAGGATCAGAAGGGCATGTTCAAGCTTTGGATGACTGGCCCAATCCTTTCAAGGTGCATAAATACAACTTAAAATATCAATCGATTAGTAATTC
>JBJYXQ010000513.1:0-3594 GCA_046260035.1 Anaerolineae bacterium | reverse complement strand
TGCTCACACTTGTGATCCCACTAGTGGGAGGATAAATCAAGTCAAAAGTAAACGGTAGACAGGGCGCATCCTTCTACCGTTTTTCTATCGTCCGTCTAACAGAATTCATAAGGAGGTTTTCAATGGCTGATCGCAAGAAAATCACATTACCAAAGTTGTTTCAGAAGGTCGCCAACCACGAGCCAATCACGATGCTCACTTGCTACGACTACCCCACCGCCTATTTCCAGGAGGAAGCCGGGATTGATATGATCCTCGTTGGCGACAGCCTGGCGATGACGATGCTCGGTTACGATAGCACGTTGCCCGCGACAATGGACGACATGATCCGCCACACGCAGGCCGTGCGTCGTGGCGCGCCGACTGCCTGGCTCGTCGGGGATATGCCCTACATGAGCTACCAACCAAGCGTCGAGACGGCGATTCGCAGCGCCGGCCGCTTTATGGCCGAAGCCAGCACCGACTGCATCAAGCTCGAGGGCGGCGCGGAGATGGCTGGTCGCGTCCAGGGCATCATTGCGGCAGGCATCCCGGTGATGGGCCACCTGGGCCTGACGCCGCAGAGCGCCAGCGCACTCGGCGGATTCCGCGTCCAAGGGCGCAGCGCGTTGCAGGCCAAGAAGATCATCGACGATGCCAAGGCCCTCGAAGAGGCCGGCGTCTTCGCGATCCTGCTGGAAATGGTTCCCGACCGTGTCTGCAAGATCATCACTGAGGCCGTGAAGGACTGCTTTATCATCAGCCTGGGATCCGGTCCGCACGCCCACGGGCAACTGCTGATCTACCACGACATGTTCGGTCTGTACCCCAACTTCAAACCGCGGATGGCGAAAGTCTTCGGGAACGCGGGTGAGATCATTCTCAATGGGTTGAAAGCCTACGCTCAGGAAGTCACTGACCAAACATTCCCGCAACGGGAAAACTACTTCACGATCAAAGACGCGGAATACGAAGAACTGCTCAAGCTTTTATAGGTAGACAGTAGACCGGGCGCGAAGATTCGCGCGACGGTAGACAGGGGAAAGATAGGCCCCTTCTACTGTCTGCAGACTACCGTCTACTCATCCCAGGAGGTTATCGGATGAGCAAAGATCTACGACACTTATTGAAAATTCCCGTGGAACGGCTCGACGACCTCAATGCCATTCTTCTCGATCCTGACATGCGCGTGGTCAACGATTTCCTCGCAGTCGTCGCCAAGTACGGCACACCGGAGGAAATCAACCACAAGGCGCATCTGGCGCGCCAGCTTCCCGTACTTCTTGAGCGCGTCAAGGCCGTCCGGCCCGAATATCTGGCCGATCTCGAATGGCTGGAAGCGCAACGTGACAAACACGCCTTTATTAGCATTGCCGATTACCGGCGCAAGGTCCTCGGCCCACAGGCGGACACGATGACGTTTAACGACGATTACGCTGTCACACTGGAAGTGAGCGCCTGCCAGTATTTCCCCTGGGTTATCGAGGCCGCCACGCGCGCTATTGACCAGGGCACGCTGATGCCGGGGCGTTTCATCCGCGTGCGCAAGATGAAGGAACAGGAAGCCGACGGTGATCTACCCGCCTTTGCCGCCGCGATGAACATCGTTGGCGCGAGCTACGTCGAGACGCTGGACACTAAGGGCACCGACGGCTCCAACATCCACTTGGGTGGCCCGGAGACAATCACCGGCTACTTCGGCGGTGTGGGGGAGCCCAACGGGCACGCGCTTCAATGGCTCGACGAGTTCCTCTACTATTACACTGAGTACGGCGTCCGTCAGGTGTTGAATATCAATCCTGGCACGGTGCTGCTCGGTTATCTGCTCCACCGTCTGGGAGTAGATATCGAGTTCAAGATTTCGGTGTATATGGGCAACGACAATCCCTACGCTGCCTTGTGGACGTTGATCGGCGCGAAACTCTTCGCCCGCGATGACGGCACGTCGCCGTTGATCGGTTTCAATTGGAGTAACTCGATCAACAACGAGACGATGGAGATCACGGCGCAGTTCCGCAAGGCGCTTGGTTTCGAGGACGTCGTGCGCTTCGAGCATCACATCACCGAGACATGGAAGAGCATTGTGAAGCAGCCGTATGACCGCCGCGACGAACTTATCGCCATCGCCGACCATGTCGCCAACATCTCCGCCAAGCACGAGGGTGCAGGCCCGGAGATCGACCCGACGCGGAAACACCCATCGGACATCCTCGATTACTTTCGCGACAAAGATGAGGTCATTGCTGCTGGGGATTGGGATAATCTGTTGCTTAACTTCTTGGACAAGATGGAGGCGACCAATCGAACGGCCTGGGCACTTACTGAGCACGGGCTATCCTTTGTCGCCGCGCAGCGACTACATTTATGAAAATTAGACCCGAAGGGTTTTCAAAACCCTTCGGGTCTTTGATAAAGGAGGCTTTTTTATGGCTAAAGGTTTCGTCGTTATCGACGTCGATCGGTGCAAGGGATGTGGACTATGTACGAACGTCTGCCCCGTCAATATCCTGACGCTGTCGCCGGACACATTTAATGCGAAGGGCTACCATCCCGTTGTTGTCACTGATGCGGAAAAGTGCATCGGCTGTGCATCGTGTGCCCGCATCTGCCCGGATGTGGTGTTCACTGTTTACCGTCAAAAGCGCCAAACGCAGCGAAAGACAGTGGCTGCTGCATCCGCGGTGTAGGAGGAAATCGCCATGACGAAAGAATTACTCAAAGGCAACATCGCATTTGCGGAGGCGGCTGTTCGGTACGGCTTACAAGCCTACTTTGGCTATCCCATCACACCCCAGAGCGAGGCGCTGGAACACCTTTCCGGCCGGATGATCGACGAAGGACGCGTCTTCCTGCAGGCCGAAAGCGAAGTCGCTGCTATCAATATGGTCTATGGTGCGGCCTGTGCGGGCGTGCGGGTGATGACGTCTACATCGGGTCCTGGCTTCAGCTTGATGGCAGAAGGTTTCTCCTACATTGCTGGCTCTGAAGTCCCTGTCGTGGCTGTCAATATGATGCGCGGCGGGCCGGGCCTGGGTAACATCCAGCCCTCGCAGAGCGATTACTTTTTTATGACCAAGAGCGCTGGGCACGGCGATTTTCATCCTATTGTCCTTGCTCCTGCTAATATCCAGGAGTTGATCGATATGATGGGCCTGGCCTTCGATCTGGCGGAAAAGTACCGCACGTTGGTTTTCGTCGCCGGAGATGGCGCACTCGGCCAGATGATGGAGTCGGCGGAGCTGCCGCCGATGCAGCCAGTGCGCACGGAGCGTCCCGACTGGGCGGTGACAGGCAATGCCGGTCGCGAATCACGAGTGATTACATCGCTTTACCTGAATCCTGAAAAACTTGAAAAGCTGAACCTACATTTGCAGCACAAGCTAGCGGTTATCAAAGACAACGAAGTGCGCTGGCAGGAATATCAGACTGACGATGCGGATCTGCTGCTGATTGCCTACGGGACCGTCGGGCGGATTTGCCTCTCGGTGATGCGCGAGGCAGGCCAGCAAGGGCTCAAAGTGGGGCTGTTGCGCCCGCAAACGCTCTGGCCCTTCGCTGATGCGCGCATCGCCGAACTCGCCGGACGCGTTCAGGGCATCCTGGTCGTCGAGATGA
>JBJYXQ010000512.1:13242-17628 GCA_046260035.1 Anaerolineae bacterium | reverse complement strand
GCATGCTAACATCGGCAGCATCAGGAAACCATGCCCGCCGAAGTGCCTGCCGCACATCGGCATCGGCGGGTAGGATTGCATCGGCGCTTCTCCATTCGAAGCCGCGGGCGGGTAATAGATCACCTGACGTCCCATCCCCAGTACCAGTGGGATGACGGTCATCCCCACACAGGTAAAGATTATCACGGCAATGCCGCCCAACACAAACCACCTCTTGTCAAACATTCTACACCTCCATTGGATTAGAATAGATGGGGAGTTTCCCCGGTTACTACTTTAGTGTGCCAAAGGATTGTGAAGAACTGATGAAGAGGTTGGGGAAGAGTTATGAGATTCAGCTATTGCGTACGCAGGACGACGGGCAGATAGATAAAGAAACTCCACTCTACCGGAACACCGGGAGTGATCACATATAGGGTAATAGAATTGGCGGGATACGAGCGCGTGAAGTCATCAAGCAGAAGTGTCTGATCTGGATCACGCACAATCTCGTCAAGATTGGCGGCACTGTAACGATAGGTTTCAACAGCAAGCGTTGCACGAAATCCGGTGATGGTCAAGCTGCTGACCAGCGATTGGTCGGTTTTGTTGATGACCATCAGTGTCAACGCAGCATCGGAACTACGCTGCGCCGCGTAGATCGCCAGTTGTTCCTGATCCGCACTGACGGCCTGGAAGCTAACATCACCAAAGGTGCCGCCCTGTCCGTCATAGTTGCGGTACATACGGAAGGCGAACGCACCCGGCTGATCGCTGGTGGGCGGGCTCCACAGCGTCGCCAGGTCTAGTCCCTCGCGGCCGAAGATGCCCAGGACATCCGCCTGCGCCAGCGCACCGTTGATATGGTTCAACGCGCCCCAATTGTACTCGGTGATCGCCGTCTTGGTACCGGGATAGTTCTCGACCACCCACTGCTGCATGCGCCGGATCATCTGGATGGGTTCATCGGTGGTATCCTCGATCCAGCTTTCATCGTGATACGTGGGATCCCAGAGCGAGCGCGTCGAGCGCAAGCGCAGCGCCTGGGTATCGGCATCGCCCGCTTCCGAGAGCGCCACACCGCTGGCCTGTGGATAGTAATGCACATCCAGGTAATCCAACAAGCGCACACCATGCGCTGTCTCATACGCCTGCATCTGCTCCAGATACCATTCCGTAAAGCGTCCCCTATCGGGATCGGTGGAGCTAGCGTTCGGGGAACAACAATTGCCGGCGTCCGAGCAGAAATAGGCGCACCAGCCCCATGTCACCGGACCGAGTGTCTGCGCCGAGGGATCGGCGGCCTTGATCGCCGCCGCGTAGCTGTAGGTTTTGTCGCGCAACTCGACGGCCGTGGTTTCCTCGGGATGGACGTCGCGGTGGGTGTGGCTCCACAGCATCGGCTCGTTGTCGAGATCGTAGAACTGCACCCCATCGTTCGCCGCCGTCTCGTGTTCTGCGACCAGGTGATTGACCCAGTTGGTCGCAAACGTCTCGGTGATAACGATGCTGGTATCGTTAGGATCATTGCCCGTGATTGGCTCCCCACCCACTTCCCCGTTGCCGCAATCCGTGTCCCATGGATCCACCGAGTCCTGAGCGCCGTATGCACTCACCTTGAAACCACAGTCAAAAGGATGATTCTCCAGGCGGCGACTGGGCGTCCAGCCGATAAGCGGCATGGTCAACACCGTCTCAGTGCCGGTGCGCTGGTCCTGCTCTACAAAAGCATCCGCTGACCCATCAGTGTTGTTAGGAATGTTCTCGAAATACCAGTCCGACCCGGTGTTGTGGACGTTGATTGTCCAATTGTAGCGCGTGGTCGAGTTGCCGCCCCAACGCCGCACCGGCAGTTGTAGCTCGTCCGCCAGGTCTTCATCGGCAAAATTCATCCCGTAGATGTAGGGGCTGATTGTATGCCGGTCGGCAGTCACGTCCACACTCAGCGCCGGGCCGCCGGTGGGTGGCGGCGTCGGTGGCGGGGTCGCGCCAGTATCCAGCAAGACGATCTGATCCACGTAGAACATCGGATGGGCATCCGCGGAATCGTTGAAGATCTCAATGCCGTAGAGCTGAAGAGCAGTATAGCCTAACAAGGCCACATCGACTTGTGTCCAAGTAGTGGCCACGGGCGTTACGGTCTGCACAATCTCAATGTCACCATCGAAGTGCAATGTGAAGACAACGGGATAGCCGCCTCCTGTGCCACCATTGATCCAAAAGCGGAGCGTGTCATAGCCGCTCGCATCCAGGCTGCCATTCCAATTTGCCAACCACACACCAGCCCACCCGCCGTTGTAGGTGATAGCAATTGAGTTGGTGCCTTGATAGACCGGACTGGTGTTGCTAAGGTTGACCGCCGCATCATTGTAGGTCGAGGCCGCCCACCCTGAAGGCAATGCATCGTCGTAGATGACGGTTTCCGCCGATTGCGACAGAGCCGGATTTCCAATCCACAACCCAAACCACACGCCCGGCAGTAGAACCAATGCCAATAAAATTATCCCTTGTTTGAAACGCATCGGCAATCCCCTCTTTCCCCCAAAACCACTTTGCTCACATTGAGGAAACGTTCAAATTGCACCGTCTGTGGCCGGCATAACATCCCCGTGCCACAACCGCTGCATCTCCTCACACGTCTCTAGTAGATCGTCCAGCGTCCCCTGCGCGGCGACGCGTCCATCCTGCATCACGACAATGTGGTCAGCGCGGCGCAATGCGACTTTACGGTGCGAGACGGCGAGACAGGTCGGTGGGTTTGTGCCTTCGCGCTGTTCGAAGATACGCGCCCACAAGGTGCGCTCGGTTTCCACGTCCAACGCGCTGGAAAGGTCGTCGAAGACCAGCAGTTCCGGCTCACGAACGAACATCCGTGCTGCCGCCGTGCGCTGAATTTGCCCACCGGAGAGCTTGACGCCCTTCGGCCCGACTTTCGTATCCAGCCCTTGCTCGAATTCGCCCAGATCGTACTCCAGCACGGCCATGCGGACGGCCTGCATCACCGCCGCATCGTCGCGGTTCAGGCCCATCAGGATATTATTGCGCAGCATATCGCTGAACAAGCGCGGAACTTGCGCCGTGTACGCGCAGCGCGGCGGCGTGAACCAGTCGTCGGGCTTCGTCACCACCGTGTCGTTCCAGCGCGTCTCGCCGGTATCCTGGGGCAGCAGACCAAGGAGCACGCGTAGCAGCGTCGTCTTGCCCGATCCCACGCGCCCGGTGACGACGGTGAGCGTACCCGGTTCCAGGTGCAGATCCACGTCCGCGATCCCGTTTTCAGAGTCAGGATAGCGGTAGGTCAGCCCACGCACATCCAGCGCGCGCAATGTGTCCTCTGGCATTTTCTCCGGATACACCACGTCGGGGAAGTTGCCGTCGAGATAAACCGGGCTGAAGGCCGTGAGTGCCTCCGGCGGCGCGCCTTCCATCAAGCGGCCCATCCGCTCGACCGAAATGCCGATCTGCCGGTAGCGCGCCACCAACAGGCCAGTAAACGTGGTCAATTCGCTGATCCCGCTCAGCAGGAAGACGTAGAGCGAGAAGTCGCCGACCGTGAACGTGCCCGCACGCATATACTGCCCAGCCAGGATCAGGATGACGCCCGTGCCCAGGTTGACAGCATTGCGGAACAGCGATCCCAGAATCGTGTTGAAGAGCCGGTCCTTGATACTCATCTTCTTGCGCTCTTCGTTGATTCTGTCGAAGTGTGCCAGCACGCTCTCCTCTGAGGTCGCAACCTTAACGGCCTGTACTGCACCGAAAAGTTCAGCGATGAAGCCGGTGACGATGCCGGCGGCTTTGCGACTGGCACGGCGGTAACGCTCAATGCGTTCGGTGGCGCTGTTGGCGAGAACGCCCACGATAACGAAGGGGATGATCGCCAGCCCGGCGATGGTGGGATTGATGATCACCATCGCCACAACGGCAACGATGCCGAAGGCCACCATGCCGATGATGTCGTTAACCCACAGCGCAAACAGCGAAATCTCGAACACGTCGCCGCGGAAGCGACTGATGGCCTCACCGGGAGAGTCAGGCAACGCGCTCGCGCCGGGCCGCCGCAGGATGTGCGTGAGTAGGTTCTTGCGCAGCAGCGTCATCGTGTTGGCAAAGAACGGCACGTTGGTGCTGATGAGGCCATAGATGCCTCCCAGCCCGGCCAATTCACTCGCCACCAGCCCCGCAATCAGTGTCCAAATATTCCACCCGGCTGCCGCGTTACCGCTCAACAAGTTGAAGAAGTCTCGCATAATGAAGCCCGGAATCTGCCATCCGGCGGTCAACACGAGCATGCTCAGCAGGTTCATCCCCCACAACTTCCAGCGGTAGCGGATCATATCGATGATGACCCGCCACGTCGGTAGCGTTGAGACGTTTTTTTCTTCAGTTCCTTCTTGTCTTTCGTCC
>JBJYXQ010000512.1:12060-13142 GCA_046260035.1 Anaerolineae bacterium | reverse complement strand
TGCTCGATGGCGGTGCCTTCCTGCAAAATCATCACCTCGTCGGCGCGCTGCACGGTACCGAGGCGGTGCGCGATGATGATCGCCGTGCGGTTCTGCAACAACTTCCCCACCGCGCGCTCGATGAGTTGCTCCGTCGCCGGGTCGAGACGCGACGAGGCTTCATCCAAAATCACCAGTCCCGGATCGCGCAGGAAGACGCGGGTAAACGCCAGCAGTTGCGCCTCTCCCGCCGAAAGCCCGCGTCCACCGGTCTCCAGCTTTGTATCCAAACCTTCAGGCAAGCCGTTGTACCAATCGGAAAGTTCCAATTGGGTAATGACCGCCTGGATTTGCTCGTCGGAGATGGTGGAATCGAAGAAGGTCAGGTTGTCGCGCACGGTCGCCTGGAATAACTGCACGTCCTGCGTCACCATGGCCACGCGTTGACGCAACGCCTTAAGCTGCGGCTGGCGGATGTCCACGTCATCCAAGCGGATCGCGCCCTGCTGCGGGTCGTACAGGCGGAAAATCAGCCGTGCCAGCGTCGTCTTGCCGCTGCCGGTGCGCCCCAGCACGCCCATGATTTTGCCCGGTTCCAGACGGAAATCCACTTCCTTTAACACCGGCTCGTTCTCCGCGTAGGCGAACGACACCTGGTCAAAGTGTAGCGCGAGCGCACCGCCGCCAATGTTCGCACCGGGTCCATCGACTACCTTGCCGGAAATCGCGCGCAGTTCCGCCAACCGCTCGGTGGCCGCCGCAATATTCTGGATACTTTCGGCTTGCTGCGTCAATTCGCGGATGGGGCGTCCCAGCAGGTTGACGTAATAGACAATCAGGAAGACCGTTCCGATGGTGATGAGGTCGGCCTGGATGAGGAGGTAACTGCTGACCAAGGCCATTGCCTGGCCGATCCACGCCATCACACCGCCCACCGAGCGTACCACGAAGAACATCCGCCAGGTCTTCTTCCAGTGCCCCATATTGGCGTATGCCAGTTCGTATAGCCCACGCAGCACAAAGTCTACCGCGCCGCTGGAGCGGATGTCCTCCGTACCGGAAAGCCGTTCCTCCAGATAACCGAACAACTCCGAGGTGGATTC
>JBJYXQ010000512.1:0-11960 GCA_046260035.1 Anaerolineae bacterium | reverse complement strand
TGGCGCGCCATCTCGCCGCGCAGGGCGTTGGTCGCCGTCCACGCCACGTTCTCGCCGAAATATGATGCGCCGATTGCCACTGCTTGCTGCGTCAGCGCCAGGCCAATGTAGAGCACAGCCGACGTCAGCAAAACGCGCATCTCAGCGCCTGACTGCGCCGCATCGATGAAATTGCGCATAATTTGGGGATTGAAGACCTGCAAACCGATACTGCTAAGCAGCAGCACCGTCAGAGCGATGAAGTGCACCATTTGCGGCCTGATATGACGGGAGAGCAAATCCCAGTAATTTTTCAACGGGATATTCATACACCCACTCCTTGAGTGGCGACTCCTTGAGTGACGCCTGAATCAATCACAGCAGAGAGGCAGAAAGAGTGTTTACGGAGCCTTCCTTGATTAACACGCGAGTCGCTATTATACCACAAACGGAGAGCTTCAAGGCTTGTCATCGGGGTTTTGTGTGTTAGAATCATCTGTTGGAGTTCTGACATATATGGCGTATATTTTTCCACTTTTACTGTACACAGGTCTGGGTGGCGGGCTGCTGCTACTTGGCGTGACATCGATACCACGACTGCGCTTTCTACGTAAACCTTTGAATGCCGGTTGGCTGATGCTGCTCGCTTTCCTCTGGCTGATCCTGCCGCAACAAGGACGTTGGCTACCGTCGCTCTGGTCGCCCGGTTCGATCCTTGGCGGGCAGATATTGTTGGATATGACACCCGCTGTGTGGTGGCTTGGCTTGATTGTGACAGTCATTTTCTGTGGCGTAGCCTGGTTTGAAGTGGCTGAACAACGGGATACGCCTAAGTTGGCAGAAACGGTCATCCTCATCGTCCTGATGCTTACGTGGTTGACCCTGATGAGCGGTTCCTTACTCACCATACTGGCGATGTGGGCGGTCTTCGATCTGGCGTGGGGTATCGCAGCCTTGATGTCTGGTGCCAATGGTGAGCGAGTTGTTTTTGGTATGGCGCTGCATGGCATTGCCTCCCTGATCCTGTGGATGGTCTCGTTGTATATGCTGCAAAGCGGGGTCAGCGATCTGTGGTGGCTGATGTGGCCGAGTGAGCCGATGCTAGTCCTTCTCCTGGTAGCGGCGTTGATGCGGATAGGCTTCTATCCCTTCCAGATCGTGTTCCCTGACGGCCTTGGCTTGACACGCTCACTCAGTTTGGTGTATTTTATGGGGCCGGTGACAGGCGTCACCTTGCTCTACCGCCTCCTGACATTGCCCGGCGTCGAACGCCTGCCGAACTGGATAGCGATATGGGGCGTTCTCGCCCTGCTGTGGCGGGGCGTGATGGCCTGGACCGGTCACCGCCAAACGACCGTTGCCGGCGCCTGTCACGCCCTGTTCATTGGGCTGGTGACCGGAGCCTGTGTCATCGGGTCAGGAACGATGCTGCTCCTTCTCTCGGGATTGTGGGCGGCTGGCGGGGCATTGTTGGCCTTGGGGCGCGGGCGTGACCGCAACGCCATCGCGTGGACGTGGCCGGTTTGGCTGGCCGTGCTCTTCTTCTTGGGCGCCCCGCCCTCCCCCGTGAGTAGCCTCTACGGGCAGTTGGTCGAGATACTGCCGTGGACGCTGCGCGTGGCGTTACTCCTGGGTACGTGGTGCATCGGCGCAGTCTTTATCCAGCGCCTCATCCCCTTCGCGCGCGGCGCCGCGACGCCGCCAACTATGTGGCAGCGTACTGCGATGGTTGCGGGCCTGAGCATCGTTGCAGCAGCCCTGATTGCCACCGCCTTCCTCGTCGAACCACTGAGCAATGGGGCACAACCATCCTTTTCATGGCTGGGGTTCGGATTCTTGATAGTGAGTGCGTTCGGCGCAGGCATTTTGGTCCGCTGGGGTAATCCCATACGCGAACGCGTGCGCTACGGCCAACCGGTGATGGAGTTCATCGATCTGCAGTGGCTCTACCGCTCCATATGGCATGGTGCCGAAAACCTACTCGGCGTTTTGCGCGTCACTGCCGATGTGCTGGAAGGAAGCGCATCGCTGCTCTGGTCACTACTGATCCTGCTCTTGATCTTGCTGGTGGTGGGAAATCAATGAACCCTTTCACCACCTGGCTAGACCAGATCTCCGCAACGCTGTCGGCACCAGCAGCCTGGGCCATTTTTATCGCCGGTGCAGGCATCTACTTGATCAACGCATGGCGCATCCGGTTCCTGATCTTGATCGCGCAATACTTCTTCGTTGGCATCCTTTTCGCACGGATCTTCGACACGCGTCCGGAAATGGCACTACTGAAGATTCTCGTTGGATGGCTGATCTGCGGTGCGTTCCTGATCAGCGCGCGCGTCCGCGCTAACGCGATCGCCCGGGCGCAGGCAAGGAGACAAAGCGAGGCACCGGATGGCGACGCTCGCACAAACGTCCAGCGACCTTTCCTTTGGGCATCAAACTTGCCTTTCCGCATCCTCTCGCTCATTGTTATGACGGTGGTCGCGTATCTGGCTACGGAGAAGTATCCCTTGCCCTTTGTCTCGACGGACCTGGCGCTGGCCTGTTTCATCCTGATTATCCTGGCAGTGCTCTTCATCGGCACAGAGGAAAATGACGTGATGATCGTGGGTGTCGGTGTGCTCAACCTGCTGTCGGCGCTGGATCTCTTTTACTCCGCGCAAGACCCGGGGTTGCTGGTGACAGGACTGTTGGTGATGGTCAACCTGCTTGTCGGGCTGGCGATCTCGTATCTCGCCGTGGTCGAGGTGGCCGAATGATACTCCCTGGTCCCATCGTGCTGATCGGCTTGCCGCTGGCGATGTCCGTCGTGCTCCAGGTACTGCGCCGTTGGACGGTAATCACGGCAACTCTGGCGACGCTCACAGCAGTTTTCGGCGGGCTATTGGTCGCATCCGCCCCCTTACTCGACAGGGTATTGCCGCTCAGCGGAGTAACCATCGTCGTTGAAGAGCCACTTTCCATTCTGGGGCGTGTGTTGGTCGTCGATCCGGTAGATCACGTGCCACTAATTTTTATCTTCTTTACGGCGGCCGCGCTCTTTGTCATCGCATGGCGCCTACTCCCCCACTCCAACTTCTTCCCCACGGGATTGATGATGGTCGCCATGTTGGCCGGGGCGATAATGCTCAAACAAGTAGTTTACACGGCGTTACTGGTTGAGATCGCCGCTGTGCTCGCCGTTTTCCCGATGCACGAGCCGGTCGGAGGACGCTATGGCGGCGGAAGCGGCAAAGGCGGCGCACGTTACATCGCCTACGTCACCCTGGCACTGCCCGGCCTGATGATTACCCAGTTGCTGCTGGAACTCTTCGCCATCTTCCCCAACGACACAGGATTGCTCCAAAGCGCAACGATGCTGCTGGGGTTATCCTTCGCCATTCTACTCGGCGCGGTGCCCTTCCAGGCGTGGCTTTCGACGGTAGCCACCGATGGCTCACCGCCGGTGGTCACCTTTCTCTTCACCGTGAACATGGGCGCGGTGTGGTTCATGCTACTGGCATACCTGGAATCCTACGCGTGGCTGGGACAACAAGCCCTGTTCGGCCCACTCTTTACCACGGTTGGCCTATTGATGATGATTATCGGGGGATCGCTGGCAGCCTCTCAGCGCCGCCTGGGTCGCCTGATTGGATATGCGATCCTCGTGGATAACGGTGCGATGTTTATGGCGTTGGGAACGCGGCAGGTCGCGGGCGTAGCACTTCTCGTGATGATGCTGATGGCGCGCCCCCTGGCCTTGGGCTTGATGACGATGGGATTGGATGGACTAAAGCGTTTGAGCGGTGGTGATGACAGAACCGCTGATAGAGATCCCAGCAGCACCACAACTTTGGAAGGCGCCGGATGGCGTGCCCCCTGGCGCGCGGTTGCTTTCGTCGTCGGCGGTATCGCATTGGCGGGATTCCCGCTCTCACTGAACTTTGCTGCACGCTGGGGGCTCTATCGCCTCATCTCCGAAACAAGCTTGTTCGAGGCTGTGTTAGCCCTGATGGGCTGTGCGGGTGTGATGATGGGTGTGATTAACGTCGCGCGCACATTGTTCGCACCGCTCCCGAAAGCGACCGTGCAAGAGCGCACGGCTGTGAAAGATCGCGCGGCGACACAAGAGGATGTGGCTAACAGCCAGGCTGGTAGCCGAGTGGAAACGCAGGAACCTGCCGTCCAAAACGGCAATCGGGAGGACGTCGTGGTCCTCATCCTGATCATGGTCTTGATTGGCGCTACGTTGGCCCTCGGTATATTCCCGGGTGCGGTCAGCAACATTGCGCTACAAATGGCCGAAGGCTTTACCTTCTTTTAGGGGTTACAGGAATGGCACTCAATCTGTTAGACTATCGCATCCGCCAGCGTGATTATCTCCTGAGCATCACGCAGGCGATGATCTCGCGCCTGAACGTACGCGCGGTCCTGCGCTTGATCTTGCAAGCCGCCGTCGATATGATGCAAGGCCAGTCGGGCCTGATCGCGTTGTACAACACGGAAGGGGTATTCGCCTTTTGGACCAGCTATGGCTTGCCGCCGGCACTGGTCGATGCCTTTCAACCATTGGTTGAGGACATACCAGCCGTCGACAAAGCGGAGAATTTTACCATCCCTAACCTCTCGGGAAAACTCGCCCAGATTGCCGAGGAAACCGGGTTACTCCTGCGACAGGTCGTCGCACTGCCGATGATGGTTGATGCAGCAGCCGATGGACGTGCCGGTAGAGAGCCGCACCAGGACTTTCTCGGCGTGCTCTTCGTCTTCCGCTCACACAGTCTCAGCTTTTCGCCAGACGATCGCCAGATTCTCAAGAGTTTTGCCGATTACGCCGCGATCGCGGTGAACAACGCGCAATTGTACGAAGCGGCAGTCACAGAGCGTGGGCGCCTGGATGCCCTACTCGAATCCAGCGGCGACGGCATTATGGTTTTACGCCCCGATCTGAGCATCGAACGTCTCAACCGCGCACTGGCTTCACTCACCGGCTGGACCGCCGACGAGGCCGTAAGCCATCCGCACGATGATGTCATCGTGTGGGCACGCCCGAATGGCGATATGACACTAGAAAAAGCCCTGGCGCAGGGATGGCCAGCCCGCGAAAGTGCGTCGATGGGGCGCGCCGCAGCCACCGGCCGTGCCCTCTACGTTGAAGGAGAACTCAGGCGACGCAACGGCAGCGTGGTATCGGTGGGCATCACTTATGCGCCTCTGCTGGGACGCAACGGGCGGCTAATCAACATCATCGGTACCGTGCGTGACATCACCCGGTTCCGTGAAGCCGACGTCCTCAAGGACACGTTCATCTCCGTCGTCTCACACGAACTAAAAACGCCGGTCTCCATCATCAAGGGCTACGCCGAGACGCTGCGCCGCCCGGAAGCGCGCCGTAACCCGGCACTGGTCGAAGAGATGCTGACCTCCATCACCGAGGAGTCGGATCGGCTAGCGCGTCTGGTGGATGATCTGCTGGACGCTTCGCGGCTACAGGCCGGCGGGTTACCCTTCCGCGATGTTGAGGATGTGGACTTGCGCTTTATCGCCCGGCGTGTCGTCGAACGCTACGCGCCACAGGCGCCACAGCACCAACTCGTCCTGGATTTCACGCCAGAGGATGATTTCCCTACCGTGCGCGGCGATCCGCAGAGATTGGAGCAAGTCCTCGACAACCTGGTTTCCAATGCCATCAAATACTCGCCGCGTGGCGGCGTCGTGGAAATCAAGGGGGAAGCCTCGACGGTCGAAGTGGTCATCTCAGTGCGCGATGAAGGCGTAGGCGTTCCGCTGGAAGAGCAAGAACGCATTTTCACCCGTTTCCACCGTGTCGAAAGCCCGGAAACGCGCGCCGTTTCTGGGACCGGGTTGGGGCTCTATCTCACCCGCGCGATCGTGCAGGCGCACGGAGGGCGGTGTTGGGTCGACAGTATCCCAGGACAGGGTGCAACGTTCTACGTAGCTCTGCCCCGGGAAACCGGATTAGCTTTATGGCGTGGCGATGAGGTCGATGTCACACCGCAAACGCCATTGGATGATACGATTATTTTGGATATAGAAGACGACAATGATTGAGAACTCACCTTCGCTCATTTCCTGTTTCTGATTTCTCATCGCTAATTTCATAATTCTGAAGGAGTAATGACAATGCCACCAAGATACTATGCCACCGTCGCGTGTCCGGTCTGCGGTACGCGCTTTCAAACGCCGGTCGAACAAATTCTCGACGTGCGCGTCGACCCTGAAGTGAAAAACCGGATGCTCAGCGGGGGCGTCAACGTCGCTATGTGTCCGTCCTGCGGCAACGGCGGGGCACTCAACATCCCCTTTATCTATCACGACCCGGAGAAAGAAATCGCGCTGCTGTTCCTTCCCTTCGGCGTGGGGAACGGTGAAGTGGAACGGCAAAAACTGGCGGGACAGTTGACCCGCCAATTGATGGACGCTATACCGCAAGAGGAACGCAAGGGCTACCTGTTCCAACCGGAAACCTTCCTCACTATGGAAAACATAGTCAAGCGCGTGTTGGAATTGGAAGGCGTGACCGACGAGGATATGGAACGCAGTCAGAAACAGCGTGAATTTCTGGACAAATTCCTGTCCGCTACGGAAGAAGAATGGCCCGAGCTGGTGAAAGACAACGAGGATCTACTTGACGAGAACTTCTTCGGCCTGCTACAGTACACGATGCAGGTTATTGCGATGTCTGGTGCGAATGGCGGCGACTTCAGCAAAGTGGAAGAAGGGTACACCTACCTCGTTGAAAACACAGCCATCGGCCAAAAACTTAGCAAGCGCACCGAAGCTGTACGCATATTCGCCGACGATCCCACGCAGGCCAACCTCCTAGAAGCATTAAGCGCCGCACCGGACGAGGAAACAGTTGCCGTGTTAGTGCAGTCGGGGCTGTCAATGATGGACTATTCGTTCTTCCAGCAATTGGTTCACCGGATGGAAGCCGAAGAAGACCCCGAGGAAAAAGCACGCCTCACCCAACTACGCCGCAAAATCCTGGAAATCCGCGACGAAATTATGGAAGCCAGCGAAGACATTGCCCGCGAGCGCGCGCAACTCCTGGAGAAATTGCTTAGCACGGAAGATCCGCTGAAGATGGCACGCAGCCACCTGTCGGAACTGGATGATACGTTTGCCCTGGTCCTGCGCTCGGAGTTGACAGCGGCACGTAATCGTGGCGATAAGGCAGGCGTCGAGGCGCTCCAGCGCATCGCTACCATACTCAACCAGGTAACGGAAGAGAATATGCCGCCGGAAGTCGTGCTGGCGCGACGGCTGTTGATGGCACCCTCTGAAGAACAGATGCACACGATCCTAAAGAACAACCACCAATTGCTTCAACCAACCTTCTTCCAGTTTCTGGAAAACATCGAAGCAACGTCACAAGAACAGGGCGAGACGAAGACAGCAGAGCAGTTGGCCCGCATTCGGGCACTGGCACAGCAGTATGCGCCACAACCCGAATCACCCACCGAAGAAGAAGAGCCGTCCGCTGCTCCACAGCCCCCTACCCCTCCACCAGCACCACCGGAAGACGAAACACGTACACCTTCGGGGTTGATCATCGCCAAACATTAAAAAAGCAGGGATTAGTAACTGAGGATCAAGAATTTCCGATCCCCAGTTACTAATCCCCAATTCCTAACCTCCAGGAGGTCACTATGGCGGGAAAACTAGTCCTGGTAGATGGCCATTCGCTGGCATATCGCGCTTTCCACGCGCTGCCGGCCGATATGCAAAACTCGACGGGAGAACTGACCAACGCCTCCTACGGCTTTGCATCGATGCTCCTCACCGTGCTGAACGACGAACAGCCTGACTATGTCATCGTAACCTTCGACAAAGGGCCTTCGTTCCGCGTGCGGGAGTACGCCGAGTACAAGGCCCATCGTGAGAAGATGCCGCCTGAAATGCGCGGACAAATGGAACGCGTTCGCGAGATTGTGGACACGCTCAACATCCCCATTGTGATTCTGCCGGACTACGAAGCCGACGACGTGTTGGGCACGCTATCCCGCCAGGCCGCCGACGCCGGGCTGGATGTCGTCATTGTCACCGGCGACCGAGACGCACTACAACTGGTGGACGAGCACGTCACCGTTCTGACCTCCGGGCGGCGGTTCTCCGACACCCTGCACTACACGCCGGATGCGGTCCGCGAGAAATACGGACTGGAGCCAGAACAACTCATCGATCTCAAGGCGCTGATGGGCGATAAGTCCGACAACATCCCCGGCGTGCGCGGCGTAGGCGAGAAAGGCGGCATCGGGCTGCTGCAAAAGTATGGGACGCTGGACAACATCTACGCGCACCTCGATGAAATCAAGACGCGCTACCAGAATGCACTCACCAAAAACCGCGATATGGCCTACCTCAGCCAGCACCTAGGGCGCATCGTCCGCGATGCGCCGGTCACACTCGACCTCGAGGCGGCGCGCACCGATAGAGGGTACGACCGCGAGCGTATGCTCGCACTGCTACAACAACTGGAATTCCGCACGCTGGTCCGGCGTTTGCCCGGCGAAGAAGAAATCGTAGCCCCAACGGCGACCACATCCGATGGGCAACAGCTCTCGCTTTTTGGCGAAACCGCTCCCGCGCCGGAAGAGGTCGCCGAAGCCGGTTTCGGCGATTACCGGGCGATAACGAAGGTTGCAGAACTCGCAGAAGTGGCCAAACAGCTCAGTCAGGCCTCTCTTATCGCCGTCGACACTGAAACGACCGGCACGGACGCGTTGCTGGCGGATCTGGTCGGCGTGTCCTTCACCGACCAAGAGGGCACAGCGTGGTATGTCCCGGTGCTCGCGCCGGAAGGTGATCCGACCCTGCCTCTGGAAACCGTGCAACAGCACCTTGGTCCCGTACTCGCAAACCCGCAGATCACAAAAATCGGTCACAATTTGAAATACGACGTCGAAATGCTGCAACGGCACGGCTTCACTATCGCCGGAACGTTGTTCGACACGATGATCGCTGAATGGGTGCTCAACCCTAATTCCGGCAACCTGGGCCTCAAGAACCAGGCCTGGGCGCGCCTGGGCGTGCAGATGACCGAAATCACCGCGTTAATCGGGACAGGTCGCGATCAAAAAACGATGGATCAGGTCCCACTCGCGCAGGTCGCGCCCTACGCCGCTGCCGACGCCGATATGACCTTCCGTCTCTCCGAGATCCTGCGGCCTGAACTGGAAGCGCACGAACAAACCGCGCTCTTCCGCGATCTGGAAATGCCGCTGCTGTCGGTGCTGGTTGATATGGAAATGGCGGGGATAAAACTGGACACGGCCTGGTTGGAGACACTCTCCGAGGAATTGACGGCACGCTTGGCTGACCTGGAACAGGAAATCTACCGGCATGCGGGTACGGAATTCAACATCAATTCCACGCAACAACTTTCAGACGTGCTCTTCAAGGATCTAGGGCTATCCACGCGTGGTGTCAGAAAGACCAAATCAGGCCATTACTCCACCCGGGCCAGCGTTCTGGAGGATTTGAAGGGCGCGCATCCCGTCGTGGATGCGATTTTGGAGCATCGCGAGCTCTCCAAGCTCAAATCGACCTATGTGGACGCGCTGCCGCAATTGGTCAACCCGCACACCGGACGCGTGCACACATCGTACAACCAAACCGGCACCGTGACGGGCCGGTTGTCTTCGTCAAACCCGAACTTGCAGAACATCCCCATCCGCTCCGCGGAAGGACGGCGCGTGCGACGGGCCTTTGTGGCAGAAGAGGGCTGGCTACTGATCGGCGCGGACTATTCGCAGGTGGAGTTACGGGTGATGGCCCACGTCTCCGGCGATACCAGCCTGATCAACGCCTTCGAGCGCGATGAGGACATCCACGCCACAACGGCGGCGGCAGTCTACGACGTACCATTGGACGAGGTCAGCTACGAGCAGCGGCGCATCGCCAAAGCCGTCAACTTCGGCCTGATCTACGGGCAAAGCGCCTACGGTCTCTCCAGGCAACTGGGGATCAGTGTCGAAGATGCCGACACGTTCATCAAGCGGTACTTCGAGCGTTTCCCCCGCGTGCGCGAGTACATGGATCGCATTCAGCATGAGGTTGCGGAGCAAGGCTACGTGGACACGCTGCTCAACCGGCGGCGCTTCTTCCCGGAACTCGCACCCGATAGCACCCTCTCCGTGCAACAACGCCAGGCTGCCCAGCGCATGGCGATCAACACACCCATCCAGGGCAGCGCAGCGGATATCATCAAGCTGGCGATGCTGCGCACGCACCGGATGCTCAAGGAGAGCGGATTGCGCGCGCGGATGATCCTCCAGGTTCACGACGAACTGGTGCTCGAAGCGCCAGAAGAAGAACGCGAGCGCACGATTGCAATGCTGCGCGAAGCCATGGGGAAAGCCTTTGCACTGATCGTCCCGCTCAAGGTCGATGTGGAGGTGGGAACAAATTGGGAAGAGATGCAGTAGCCAGCGACGAGTTTATTAGCTGCTCAAGTCTATCGCATTGACCTTGATCGTGTGTAGAGTGACGACCACACGGTGCTCGCCGGGCTGGTCTATCTTGCGCAAATCCGCACTGTATTTACGCCCCAGTTTGTCAGCGAAGATATACTCCGGATCGGGGGTCAGTTCAGCGCGCGCCCGCATCTCCAAAGTGCGGTATGGATTGGCACGGTCGAGGATAAAGAACGTACACTCCGGATGCACTCGCAGATTCTTAACCTTCTGCCGTGTCGTGTTCAAGGATAACCTAATCAGGCCATCGTCGTCAAAGAGAAACCAGAGCGCCGTCACCTGCGGATGCCCGTTCGGCCCAATCGTTGCCAGGATAGCTACATCGGATTGCAGCAGATCGTGATGTGTTTCGGGAATTGCTATCATAATCTCCTCCGGTAATGAATTCTTGTTAGTCACATCTAATCGTCATACTCAGCTCCTTAACGAGCAACTATGATCGCGGGTGAAAGACAACCATCGGCATCATCTCAGCCAACCGTTGACCGGAGTCGCGGTTGGGCTGCAGCCGCTCACCCAGGAACAGTCCCGTCAGTTCCTTGAAAGCCAGCGGATTACGGTTTGCGTATTCCTCGAGGACATCAATGGCTTCAGGGAGAGGAATGTCCTCAGCTCGGACCTGCAGTTTGCGCCGCCCGACATTGATCACGACATCCGGATTTTTATGGATATTGCGATACCAGTCGGATTTCTTGCCCCAGCCTGAAGCGACAAAATAACTATCCGACTGTTGGTCGTGTTTGACGACCTCAATCACCGTCTGGTGAGTCTGCCCACTGTTGCGGCCGATATGCGTCAGCAAAAGGAAGCGCTGTCCTAACAACCAGCCCAAATGCAAACGATAAAACAAGATGGGAATACGAAAGACAAAACGCAAAAGGCCACGCGGCCGTTGCATGTATGAATGACGACTGTCCATTAGTGTCTCCTACTCTCTATGCGCATACTTCTGCGCCGTAAACATGATGGGGGAATAAGGTTCTGTTGCTATCACCCGGGAGCCAGACCGTTCCCACCCCGGCGCCCACTGCAACACTTCCCAGATGGGCAAAGATGCGCCCGTGTTGCAGGTGATATACCAAAACGCTTTATGCGTTGCCAGCAATTCCGGCAGGTCTTCTTCGTAATGTAGCGGGGGAACGAACGGATTGAGCACGTCTCCCCAGCGAGCTTCATAAGGATTATTCTGATGATAGTGAACCGCCTGGGGCAAGTAATAAAATGCCGGTCCCAGAGAATAGGAGTCGGATGTGATGACGAGGTCGCCTGGCTGAACGGCTCTATCCAGCTTTTCCACCAGTTGGCGCATTGGATGGTTGAAATACTGAGTGTAGATATCCTTGATGGTAAAGGTATTCAATAGTGCAAACAGCACTGCCACAATCCACGGCAGGTATTTGCCTGGTAACCGTCCCAGGCCCAGCACCACAAGCAACAGGAACAACCCAGATACCACCAGGAGGTAGCGGGAGAAGAAAAGCGGAAACATGAACAGGGAAACCAGCA
>JBJYXQ010000511.1:0-2677 GCA_046260035.1 Anaerolineae bacterium | reverse complement strand
CGCCGAGGTTTGCGCCTGAACGTGCAGACGCCAGACCAGTCCGCATGGACTGGAATAGGAAACAGAAAGGAGAATATAGAACATGAAGCTTTTGAGAATTGCAGTAAGTCTGGTTTTTGTGGTGCTCCTGGTTAGCTGCGCCTGCCCGACGCCAGAACCCGAGGTGCAGGTAGTTACCAAGGAGGTGATAAAGGAAGGCGAGACCGTAGTAGTCACCCAGGAAGTCGTCAAGGAGGTCGAAGTTGAGAAGGAAGGCCCGATAGAGATCGCGGTCATCGTCAAGACCAGTAACTCCAGCTTCTGGCAGAATGTGCAGACTGGGGCCTTTGCTGCTCAAGCCGAGCTCCAGGCAATGACGCCCAAGCTCTCGGTTACCTTCCTCGGTGCTCAGTCCGAGAGCCATATCAACGAGCAGATCAACATCGTCGAGAGCGCAATCGACCGCGGCGTCAAGGCGATCGTGCTTGCACCTTCGGATGTGAATGCTCTCATCGAGCCGGTAGAGAAGGCAAAGGCTGCTGGCATCCCCGTCGTCATTATCGATTCAGCTCTCGAGGGCCCTGAGGATAACTATGTGTCGTTCCTCGCAACAGACAATAGGGCAGCGGGTGAGGCTTGCGCAAAGAGGATGATCGAGGAAATAGAGGCCAAGACCGGCAGCGCCAGCGGCAAGATCGCCATCATGTCCTACGTCGCCGGCGTCGGGTCCGAGGTCGGGCGCGTGGGTGGATTCACGGACTACATTGAGGCGAACTCGGACTTGGAGATCGTCACGACACAGTACTCCAACTCTGATATGCCAACCGCGCTTGACCAGACCACGAACGTGCTCGCTGCCAACCCGGACCTGGTGGGCATCTTTGGTGCCAACGAGCCGACCGCTATCGGCATGGGCCGCGCGATCGAGCAGGCGGGACTTGCTGGGGAGATCGTGGCGATTGGATTCGACGGCAACGAAGTCCTGGCGGAGATGGTCAGGAACGGTACGCTCCAGGCCATCGCTGTTCAGAGCTCCTTCAATATGGGCTACCTGGGCGTCAAGACCGCCTATGAGGTCGCCATTGAAGGCAAGACGGTTGAACACTTTGTAGACACCGGTTTCATCATGGTGGATGCAGCCAACATCGATAGTGAAGAAGCGCAGAACGTGCTCTATTGATCTCTACTGATCACATCTACTGACGACAAGTACTGTGAGGTAGACGGTTCGCGCTTTTACGTGTGAACCGTCTACCTTCACAGCAAGGTTTGTGCTAAAATTATTCTAGGAGAACGAACTTATGGGTGAAAATCACAAAGCGAAGGACGTACTGAAAAAGGACGATCTGATCGTCATCGCCGGAGCTGGGGGATTCATCGCCGGGGCATTGACCCGGCACTTTTATGATCAGGGATTCACCCGCATCCGCGCCATCGACAAAAAGCCGCTGCCCAAATGGTACCAGCGGGTGGAGGGCGTGGAGAGCCTGTGTATGGACCTGAGCTATCGGGATAACTGCGTCAAGGCCTGCGAGGGAGCCGTCGAGGTATACAACCTGGCGGCCGATATGGGAGGTATGGGCTTTATCGAGAACTTTCGGATCGAGTGTCTGCGTAGCATCCTGATCAACACACATATGATTGAAGCGGCCTACAAGGCGGGCGCGGAACGATACTTTTTCTCCTCGTCGGCCTGTGCCTACAATGTAGAGCTGCAACAGGATCCCAACGTCAGGGCGCTGAAGGAATCGGACGCCTATCCGGCGATGGCCGAACGGGGCTATGGCTGGGAGAAGCTGATGTCGGAGATGTTCTGCCAGGAGTATTGGGCCGAACGTGGCATGAAGACGGCGATCGCCCGGTTTCACAACGTTTACGGCCCATACGGCACGTGGGACGGCGGCAGGGAAAAAGCCCCCGCGGCGCTATCCCGTAAGGTGATAGAGGCTCAGGAGTCCGGCGATCTTGAGATCACCATCTGGGGCGACGGCCATCAGACCCGCAGCTTTATGTACATCGACGACTGTGTCGAGGGTATTGATATGATCATGCACTGTGACGATTTGATCGCCACGCCCATCAACCTGGGTTCAAGCGAGCTTTTCTCGATCAACAAGTTGGTTGACGTGATCGAAGAGATCGCCGGGGTGAAGCTGGAGCGCAAATACGATCTCGACGCGCCGCGAGGCGTGGCAGGGCGCAACAGCGACAACACGTTCATCCAGCAGATGCTGGGCTGGGAGCCCAGCACGCCGTTGCGGGAGGGGATGGCAAAGACTTATGCCTGGATCAAGCAGCAGTACGAGGACAGGAAAGCCGGCAAGCCGACGCCGGCCGGCGACACATCGGGGCTGGGCTTGCATTGCTAGACCAAGACCCCCTGCCAGGAGAGCGGTTTCTTAGGTCAAAACTGCCAAAGTGCGTTTCGAAAGCTCGGACAAATGGGATATGGCGCAAAAATGGGGTTTCGGCGCCTGTGAAGCCTTTTTCGCCCTCATTGTGAAACGCGCACTAGCTCTTTTGCACAGGAACGTGATATAGCTATGGCCATAACAGACATCATCGGCAAGATGCCCTATCGGATGCAATTCGCAGGCGGTTGGATCGACCAGCCTTTCGTGTCGCAGCACAACCCCTCGCAGACTGGCTCGATGGTCGTGGTTTCACTGGAGCCGACTTGCCGCTTTATGGAGCGGTG
>JBJYXQ010000510.1:1804-3149 GCA_046260035.1 Anaerolineae bacterium | reverse complement strand
CCAACACACTACGGTTCAAACGGATTTCACTACCTTGATAGGATATTTTTCCTTTATTCTTGCAGGGCGTTGTGATACAATCATAATGTATGTCTTACCGAAGGAAATCAAGGAAGCACTAGGAAATGATTGACATCGTCCACGGTTTGATCGCGTCTGGAAAGAGCACACTGTTTTCGGGCCGACTGGTGATGCAGGTGCTTGCCAAGACTAAGCACTGCACAATTTTCCAACCGGTGGCGTTGTGCGAGTTTTAAGGTAAAAAAGGCCGTCCTGTACAGGACGGCCTTTTTGCCTACTGATCCAGTCTTAATTTGCTAAACGCTTTACACACCGGCATGATGGCTTTAGTTTTTTATGACCGGATCAGTAATTGTAACGCGAATCTTCGCGCAACATTTTCCGTCTAGGCGGAAGTGAAGGACTATCTCAAAACATAGGAGGCTTTGAATATGAAACTACTAGACTTAACTATCCCTCTCGGCATTGGCACGCCCCCGTGGCCTACGTATGAGCCGCTGCAAGTGAAATACTTCAAGCGACTGGCGCCCAACGGCGCGAACGGGCAACTTGTGACCCACTCCAATCACTTGGGCACGCACCTCGATGGCGAAATCCACTTCTACACCGCCGGCAAGGACATCGCGTCCCTGGGAATGGACTTCCTGGTCCACGAAGCCGCCATCGTCGACCTCTCCGACGTGGTCGCCGATTACGACATCTACACGTCAGAGATGATTGAAGACAAGGTCGAAATCAAAGAAGGCGACATCCTCATCATCCACACCGGCTTCCATCACTTCGGCTGGGATATGCCGTACGCCGACGAGATCCGCTACATGGTGCAGCACCCCGGTCCCGATCGCGAGTTCGCGGAGTGGGCCAAACGCAAGAAGCTGCGCTGGATCGGCGTAGACTGTGGCAGCGCAGATCACCCGATGAACACGATCATCCGCAACTGGATGCCGCGCCAGGCCAAACAGGCCGAGGCGCACTTCCAGAAGAAGTACGGCAAGGGCCTGGCGGACGTCTTCGACGATACGAAGTACCAACTGATGCACATCGAGATGTTCCCGTCCGGCATCATCCACGCGGAGTGCATCGGCGGCGAGATCGACTTGCTCATCAACCGCCGCGTACAGCTTGGATTCTTCCCCTGGCGCTTTGTGGATGGCGAATCGTGCATCGGGCGCTGCGTCGCCTTCCTGGATGATGACGAGTACGAAGACTTGCAAGCCAAGAAAGCTGCGCTCCCCAAAACCAAATTCGGGGATGCGTACGACCCGCAACACGTCGAGAATCTGAACGCACAAGTAAAGGCGAGAAAATAGGTTGCAAGTTTCAA
>JBJYXQ010000510.1:0-1704 GCA_046260035.1 Anaerolineae bacterium | reverse complement strand
TTTCAACTTTTAACCTTCAACCTTCAACTTATAACAAGGAGAGTTGTTTATGGCCGTAGATATGGAATTGGAAGCAATATTGCGTCCCCCGGAAGTGCCAATGGTGCCGTACCCGCCCAAAGTCATCACACTGGCGAACGGGAAAAAGATGGTGGTCCGCGAGGTCGCGCGCAGAGACGTACCAAAGATGCTCAAAGCGGTACGCCCGACGATGACCATCGATCGCGATTACTACAACGTGGTCGGAGCTCGCGTGTATGCGGAACTGCTCGCGTGGCAGTACTACCGCGTCGTCAACGAGTTTGCCCTTATCGGGCAGATTGACGGCATTCTTGTGGGCATTGTGAATAGCCGCCTGTACAACGAAAAAGTGGGGATGAGCCTGCACACCCTTGCCATCGACCGCGGCTTGCGCATCGGTGCGCATCTCTTCGCCGCGAAGATGGAGCATCACATCGAGTTCCTGAAGCAAGATGAGGTGCTGATCGTGGCGGAAAGCCCCATCGGGTTCCGTCGCTGGATGACCGAATACAGCCTGGAGCCCACTGATATCCCGCACGAACTTGGCGGCGCGCCATCGTACAGACTCACGCGGGAGTTGTATTTCAAAGCCAAATCGCGCCTGGTCGTCGGCGACCGTCCGGTTCCCGCTGAGCTATTGGCTGAAGCCGAACAGGACATCATCGTGGCCGATGAGAAGATGATCCGCGAGAAGATCGCCGGGTTGAAGGGGAGGTAAACCATGAGAGACGTAGCTGTTATCGGTGTGGGGATGATCCCCTTCGGACGCCGCGATCAAGATACATTGTTGGATATGCTGGCGTATGCCTCGATGAAGGCGTTGGATGACGCCGGACTGGGCGACAAGGGCGTGGATGCGCTCTATGTCGGCAACATGGGCGCAGGCATCTTGCAACATCAAAGCTCGGTCGCCAGTGCGCTGGTGGACCGGCTGAGCCTGCTGCCCGCCGCTGCAGAAGCCGTGGAGAACGGCCCTGCGTCCGGCGGTTCAGCGGTGAAGAATGGCGTGCTCGCCGTGGCCTCCGGCTACTACGACGTGGTGCTCGTGGCTGGCGGCGAGAAGATGCGCGAGGTCACCGGCTGGAAGGCCACCGACTTCGTCGCCACGATGACGCATCCGCAGGTCGAGTACCCCTACGGTATCACATTGCCCGGCATGGCGGGGATGTTCACCCAGTTGTATATGGAAAAGTACGGCCTCACCCGCGAAATGCTGGTCGAGGTCGCCATCAAGAATCAGGAGAGGGGTTCGCTCAATCCCTACGCGCACGTCGAGATGATGATCACCAAAGAGGGCATCTACGATAGCCCGCACTCGGTGGTCAACAACCCGCCTGCTGCCGAACCGCTGCACCTCTACGATGCTTGCCCGGTAAGCGACGGAGCCGCCGCCCTGGTGCTCTGTCCGCTGGAGATGGCCGCCAAACTGACGAAGAATGTGCCGGTACTCGTCGCCGGGTTCGGGCAGGCCACCGACACGCACACACTGCAAGAACGCGATGATCCCACCGATCTGAAAGCCGTCACCCTGGCGGCGCAGCAAGCCTTTGAACGTGCCAAGCTCAAGCCCAGTGACATCGACGTCGCGGAACTCCACGACGCTTTCACCGTACTGGAAATCGCCGAAAGCGAACACGTCGGCTTTTTCAAGAAAGGTGAGGGTGGCAAGGCAGTTCTGGCGGG
>JBJYXQ010000509.1:0-1944 GCA_046260035.1 Anaerolineae bacterium | reverse complement strand
GTGGTGTTGGATATGACGATGGGCTGGGCCTTCCAGTGGCAGAAGCTGGACGCCATTCTTGCTCGGTATCCCCACACACAATCCCTGCCTGTCATCCTTCGCTGTCCACTGGCGACGTGCATCGAGCGTGTCCGGCAGCGCTATGCCGCCAACCCGGAATGTTATGATCCGCCGGAGATATACACAATGGAACCGAAGCAGCGTGCGATATGGGAATACCTTGCGCAGTTGGATCGCCCGTCTGGGGTGCATTTTGTGGATGCCGGCAGGCCATTTGAGAAGGTATATGCGGAAGTGAAGGCGTCTGTTCTTGCGCTGATGGAGCTATACTAAAGGAGGTCATCTTTGAAATCTTCAACCCGAGAATTTATCAGGAAAGCGCGTCAGATCCCCGGTTTTTCGCTGTTTGATTTTATCCACGGTTACGTTTATGGACGTTGGCCTTATTTCTACATCGGGATGGCGGTCAATCCGCCGCGTGTGTTGCGCCCACTGGTGCGTTTTGCCGATTGGCTGATCCGCCGCCGCGAGGTAAGCCGCCACACGGATGGGGATGGGCATAGCCCGTCATCGCCGACGATCGCCGACACTTACCACGGCAAGGTTGTGCCCCTGGATGAGGCGGCGCGGTTGGTCCGGGTGAACGAAGACGTGCGCCTGACCGTGCCGGAGCACGTCATCCCCTTTGACGTCGCCCGCGATATCGTGATGGAGCATCCTGATCATATCGTCGTGCTGGACTGTCCCTGCCGGATGGCACGCGAAAACCCGTGCTTGCCGCTCGACGTATGTCTCATCGTGGGCGAACCGTTTGCTACCTTCATCCTCGACCATCAACCCAACCACGCGCGTCGCATTACACCGGATGAGGCGGTGGACATTCTCGAAGCTGAGGATCGACGCGGGCACGTTCACCACGCCTTCTTCAAGGATGCGATGCTCCAACGTTTCTACGCCATCTGCAACTGCTGTTCGTGCTGCTGCGGCGCGATGCAGGCGCATCAAAACGGCGTGCCGATGCTGATCTCGTCGGGCTACGTTAGCGAGGTGGACGAGGAACGTTGCGTCGGCTGCGGTACGTGCGTCGAAAAGTGCCAGTTTGGCGCACTGGCATTGCAGGATGGGCATGTCGTGGTGGATGTGGCGGCCTGTATGGGATGCGGTGTGTGTGTCAATACGTGTTCCCAAGAAGCGTTGTCTTTGGTGCGTCTTGCAGAACGGCCCGCGCCATTGGAAATTGAACAACTGATGCTGCAAGTTTAGACAAGGTGATGCGTATGGCAGATCAAGTGGTGCTCTACATATCGGCGGCAGCGGATGTACAGCATGAACGTGAAATGCTGGGGCGATTGCCGACCGAAATCCCAACCGATCTGGGCTGGCAGATTGTGCTCTCACCCGGCGGTAATGATCCGGTAGATGTAGATGCTATCGTGAATGCCGACGTGCATCTCTTGGTGCTGGGTGGGGATATCCGCGCCCCGGTCGGTCTGGAGTGGACCACGGCGCGGCGTGCAGGGCGCAAGCCGTTGCCGTTTCTGAATCCTGGTGCTCACCGCACGCCTGCGGCCCGGCGTTTTGTGCATTACGTGGGGGCTGAGTTTGATTGGCATACCTTTACCGACGATGATGATCTTCGGCGCAAAGTGCTCCGCGTGCTCGCCGACCATATCCTGCACCATATGGTCAACTATGCCCTTCCCCCTGAGGAAATTGTGCGTTTGCAAGACTGGCGCGCCGATCTCGAGAAATCCTCTGCGCCTTCAGCCTCCTACGGCGGCACCGGTGAAAGCAGCGTGATCCTTTCACGCGAACACCTCGCGACGGCGGGTGGTGTGTTGATTGGGTCAGATAAAGCATTAAGGCATCAAAGTCTTTAACCGAGCAACTAGTCTCAGTAGATCACAAAATGCTCTGAGGGGATCGCCAGATCCCCGTTCTGGT
>JBJYXQ010000508.1:0-2203 GCA_046260035.1 Anaerolineae bacterium | reverse complement strand
TCCTGGTCGATGCCCAGCGAGATCACGTCCAGTGCGTGGGCCTCGGCGATTTTCGCAATGCCCTTTACCGTTGCGTCCATCGTTGGCAGACCGAAGTGGTGGCGCAGTATCGGGTACAGCGCTTTCCAACCGATGCGCGCCACCGTTGCCTGCGGGAAGTCCGCTGCCGTCGCGTGCGCGTGGGTCTGCCCCTTGAGGTACGCCAGCACCGCGTCCGGCGGCTCGCTTCCGTCGAAGACTTGCTCGAAGAAACCGATGGCACGCGCGCGTTCGGCGACCGGCGGCGTGCCCCCGAAGGCAAAGCGCACACCCGCGCTGCGCAGATCGTCCGCCGCCTCCGCAAAGTTGCCCAACAGCCGCTCGCCGGTTTCCGGCGTCAGCCGGTACGAGACGCCGACGAGATCCGCTTTTTCGCGGCGTGCCGCTTCCAACAACGCCTCCACCGAAACCGCCGGGCCGAGAAAGACCGTCCGCCAGCCCGCCGCCTCTGCCAGCCGCAGAAAGTTCATCACGCCAGCAACGTGCACACACTCCCCCAACGCTCCTGCCACCACCGTCTTCATCATTCCCCCCGTCCGTTGAAACGGCATCTCCCTATTCTCACGCATCTTTCTATTCATCATTCGTTATTCGCTATTCGCTCTACCGCTCCCCTGTCTCCACGTAATGATGCAGTTCTGATATCGACATTCCCTTGATCCCCAGGCGTTCCAGCGTGCGGCCTTTGCGCCAGTAATCCGTCGAGTGGACAACGTTCGCCAGCTTCACGATGGAGTGAATCGTGTCCGTATCAACGCCATATTGCAGGCCGATGAGCGCAATCGGCACCAGACTGCATGGTATATCCTCGAAGATGTAACGGTGCTGCATGCGATTAGGCGCTTTGATGCCCCCATAGCCGGGGTTGGCGTGCATCGCCTCGTAGAGATCATCACCGACCGCGCCATACGCCCGTTCGAGCCATTCCTCTGCCGTCTGCGCGCGAATCCCCAACGACGACGCCACCGTCACCCGCTCCCGATCCAGCGCCGACAACACTCGCGAGGTCGCCGGCGTGACGCCGTCCATGTAGAATTGGAAATCGCCCTGCCGCGCCTCAATCCACCCGGCGTTGAGCAACGTCAATGCGGGATGAAAGATCGCGCCCATGTTGTTCAAACCCGTATAGAGCACATTCTTGGCCGGGATGAACTGCGGATAGACCGCCGAGAGCAAGTCCAGCGCCTCCTTAGTACGCGTCGCCGGAAGCGCCGAAACCGGCACCGAGAACTTGGTGCGGAAGATACGCGCTTCCGCCGGACCATTGCTGCGCGCCGCAAAGAGGAAGGTTTCCGCCTCACAGATGATGGGATTACAGTTACACTCGCCTTCGATGAGCGCCTGTTTGAACTCCAGCGTGCCGCCGGTGCGTCCGGGGTGCAACACCACGATGTGATCGTCGCGCAGATATGGGGCGGACTCTAGCGCGATGTCGCGGTGTCCCGAAGCCGGAACAACAACCATCACCAGCTTAGCCTCAGCCAACGCCTCGCCCAAATCAGCCGTAACCGCGCGTAGTGGAGCGAAAACGACACGACCATCCTCCAACTGCAATTCGATGCCCTTGCGCACATCCACAACCTCGATTCTGTCGTAGGTGCGATTGTACAACGTGACGGCAAACCCGCGCGAGGCCATCTCCGCGGCCATTGCCTTGCCGCCATGTCCCGCGCCGATAACAGTGATCCGTACTGTGTCCTTATTCATGTGTTCCTCCTTAAGACAAGTTCGTTTAGACGTTTTTCATCCAACCGTGGCAAACCACAGATGGCAATTTCTTTGGAAGCTGGCGCACTGCACCCTGTAAGAGCGCGACGCGGCTGTTTTCATTGAGTTCGGAAATCGCTATGCTCAAAAAATCGATGGGGATTCCCCGAAGTGGCCTTTAGCAGAGAAATTCTACACCCTTTTGGTCAAGGTGTCTAGTCAATGTGCGCCTATGGCAAGCATCCGCTGAAGAAGCCCACCCTTGCGCAAAAATAAACTTGTGATATTTGTATGTTGCATCGTGTGCCTTCATTACGTATTTGCGTATGTGTAGGACCGGTGAAGATAAACGATACGCGTAGCGATGACCTGCAATGCAGCAAAGCATCAGTAAAAGTTTTACTACCTTAAAAGGAGGTAACCTATGGTCGAGAACGCAATTACCATCCGCATCGGC
>JBJYXQ010000507.1:4829-7972 GCA_046260035.1 Anaerolineae bacterium | reverse complement strand
TTTTCTGGTTCGTTTTTTTTTTTTTTTTCCTCCATTCCGCCCTTGTTTATCGGGGTTTTTTTTTGGGGGGGCCAAACCCCCCCCCACAAAAAATCCCCCTCAAAAAAGCCGCTTTAGCGGCAAGATAACACACAAGTGCCTCTCGACCCGCGAGAATTATAAGGCTCTGGATAATTACCCAGGAGATGTCTGTCCTATGACCATCGTGTATTCTGTTGAAAACCTGACCAAGTTTTACCCCAAACAAACTGCACCAGCGAACAGCGATATTTCGTTTGAAATACGCCAGGGGGAGATCTTTGGCTTTCTGGGTGACAATGGTGCGGGCAAGACCACCCTCGTCCGGCAGATGGTAAACCTGCTGCGCCCGACATCTGGTCGCATTACACTACTTGGCAAACCCGTCGGTGGGGATCCACAGCGCGTAGCGAACCACGTCGGTTATATGCCGCAGATGGCACACGCACTCAACAATTTGGCGGTGGGTGAGGCTCTATACTTCACGGCGCATCTGCGAGGATTGAACCGTGCCGACGCCCGTCGCGAGCGGGACACGTTGCTTGAGTTGTGGCAGATGGGTGCATTGCGCGACAAATACAGCACGCGGCTTTCCGGTGGTGAGCGACGTTTGCTGCGGTTGGCGGTCGCTATGGCGGGCCGGATGCCCGTGTTGATCCTCGATGAGCCGACGAACGAACTCGCGCCGCAGCGTCGTCGCCTGGTGTGGAATGTTCTCAGCCAGATCAACCGTGAGCACGGGACGACGATTCTCTTCATCACCCACGATGCGATTGAGGCGGAGAGGGTGATCCAGCGTGTGGGCATTATGCGCGACGGCGAGTTGGTCGCTGTGGGCCGGCCGGGTGATCTCAAAAAGCACATGGATCAGAAACTGCGCCTGGAACTCTTCTTCGCGCCGGACGCCCCGCCAGGGCTTCCCGCTGGATTGACACCCCATGAGCTTCAGCCAGGGCATTGGATCGTCTGGATCGAGCGTAGCGAGACAAGTGCTGTTCTGGAGCGTTTTGATCTCGGACAGTTGGATGACTTTCGCCTGTACTCACCCACGTTGGAGGATCTCTATGTCCACTACGCCGCTTGACCGCCGTGGTCAGCCTGTGCCCGTACAATGGTGGGATTTGTTCCGGATGGAGTTGACGAACTGGCGCTGGAGCTGGCGTGGTTCGCTGTTACAGGGGACGATCACGCCGATCTTCAGCTTGCTGGCGCTCGGTCTCTTCGCCCGTGATTCGGGTCGCGAAATGCTGATGTACGTTGTGACGGGCAATATCGTTATCAGCCTCTTGTTCGGGACGATGACGAGTGTGGAAAGCCGCGTCTCGTGGCTGCGCTTCCAGGGCGGCCTGGACTACGTCGCCACGCTGCCGGTGCATCGCTCGGCGTTTGTGTTGGCGATGGTCGCTGCATTTCTGTTGCTTTCGCTGCCTTCGGTCGTCGTTACGGCGATACTGGGGCCGCTGTTGCTCAACGCGCCGGTTCGTATCCACCCGTTGATCCTGCTGGTGATCCCTTGTTGCACCGCGCCGCTGGCGGGGGTGGGGGCCGCCCTGGGGATGACGGGCCGCACGCAACAAGCGTCGGGCAATCTCACGTTTCTTCTCATGCTGGTGATGACGGCGCTCGGCCCGGTGGTTGTTCCCCCGGACCGGCTGCCTGGTTTCATGGTGTTCCTGGGACATTTCAGTCCGGCGACGTACGCTGCCTCGGCCCTGCGCCAGGTGATGGTTGGCCCGGTGACGGCGCGTCTCGCGTTGGATATGCTCGTGTTGTGCGGCGTCACGGCTCTTTCGATGGCCTGGGTGGGGTGGCGGATGGGGCGGCAGGAAGAGTAAGTAATCAGTTAGATTTTTTCCACTTCTGACCTATAATAGTACTGACTTACGAATTAAGGAGGTAATTTTGATGAAGCCTACAGACGATACAAAACGATGGCGTCGAATTTCTTCTGTTGTGGTGATGTTGGCTCTTCTCTTGAGCCAGTGGTCCCTTCCGACATATCCTGCTCGTGCTGCGGATGATAGTCTACCGCTGGTGGATGCCTCTCCAGACAGTGTCCCGAGCGTTATTGACTATCCACGCGTCGATACCGGCTATGATGTGCTGCCAATGGTGGATACGGCGACTCTGGAAACGGATGGAAACGCAATCAGCGCGGCTCCCAACACGCCAAGCAATCCCACGCCCGCTAACGGTGCGACGTATGTCATGACTACAACGACAGTCTCCTGGAGTGGTGGCGATCCCGATGGTGACCCCGTTACCTACACTGTGGCCTTCGGTGATAGCAACCCGCCGCCCGTTGTGGATAATGTTACGGCGACCACTTACGATCCTGGTCCGTTAGACTACAACCTGACCTACTACTGGCAAATCACCGCCACGGATGGTCTGAACACTTCTGTTGGCTCACTCTGGTCTTTCTCGACGGCGAGTGATCCGGAGAATTGTACGCTTTATCCCAGCACGGATACGCCCATGCCTTTGGTGGACGATGGCGTAATGACTTCAACGCTGACAGTAGGCGACAGCTACATCGTTGGCGATGTGAATGTAACGCTGAATATTAGCCACACCTGGGACTATGATTTGGAAATTCGCTTGATGGCCCCTGATAACAGCTTCATAACACTCGTGTACCGTGCTGGCGGGGATGGAGATGGTTTCTTCGGTACCATGTTGGATGATGAAGCCGACATTCCGATTACGAGTGGGGACGCGCCTTTTACAGGGCGTTTCCGCCCCGCCGAACCCTTTGATGCCTTTGACTTTAGAGACAGTGACGGCGATTGGCGGCTCATAATTCTCGACTATACGCCGGGCGATACCGGTACACTCGATGGATGGCAACTTGAACTTTGCTCTTCGACGCAAACTAACCGGGCCCCCTATAATCCGCGCGGTCCCTGGCCTTCCGACGGCGCAACAGATATCCCGACGACGCTCTCGCTCTCCTGGATTGGTGGTGACCCCGACGATGATCCTGTTACCTATACTGTGGCCTTCGGCGGTAGTAGCCCGCCCCCCGTCGTGGATAGCAACGTCACGACGACCAGTTACAATCCCGGTCCATTGAATTACAACTCGACCTACTACTGGCAAATCACCGCTACCGATGGCATGAG
>JBJYXQ010000507.1:0-4729 GCA_046260035.1 Anaerolineae bacterium | reverse complement strand
CATTGAATTACAACTCGACCTACTACTGGCAAATCACCGCTACCGATGGCATGAGCGCCACCGTTGGCCCGATTTGGTCCTTCACGACGGCATCTTCGCCGCCGGGTGACTTTGGCAAGACCAGCCCGATCAGTGGCACAACCGGCGTTCCTATCTCGCCAACTTTGTCGTGGGATACAAGCAGCGACGCCACGTCGTATGAGTATTGCTACGATACAAGCGCTCCCACTTGCCCTGGCGATGTGTGGACCTCGGTCTATACAAAGACGAGCGTGGTGCTCTCTGATTTAAGCGATGGCACGACCTACTATTGGCAGGCACGAGCTGTCAATGCCGGGGGGAGCACCGAGGCCGATGATGGGACGTGGTGGTCGTTCATGACTACCAATGTTAACGACGCGCCTATCTTCACCAGCACGCCGGTGACGACTGCCCTGGAAGGCGCGCCTTATACCTACACTGTCACGGTCGACGATCCCGATCTGATCTGGGGGGACGCATTGACCATCACCGCACCGACGCTCCCTACCTGGCTCACACTCACCGATCAGGGTGGTGTTACGGCAACGCTCACCGGTACGCCAGCAGACACCGATACGGGCGATAACGGTGTCGTGCTACACGTGACGGATAGCCAGGGGATAACAGCGACGCAATCGTTCACGATTGCCGTCGCCTACCTCAACGATGCACCTTTCTTCACCAGCACGGTTGTGACGACCGCCACGCAGGATGTACCTTACACTTATGCTGTGGTCGCTGACGATCCCGATCTGGGTTCAGGCGACGCATTGACCATCACCGCGCCGACGCTCCCTACCTGGCTAGCATTCACCGATCACGGCGATGGCACGGCGACGCTTGCTGGTACACCGACGAACGCCACTGTCGGCGATCATGCCGTCGAATTGCGTGTCACCGACAGAGGAGGGTTGACAGATACGCAAGCATTCACCATCACCGTCGCCAACGTCAATGATGCCCCTGTCCTCACCAGCACACCGGTGACGATGGCCAATCCAAATCTACTTTACACCTATGTTGTGACGGCTGACGATCCGGATCTGACCTGGGGCGATGCGCTGACCTTCACCGCGCCGACACTCCCCACATGGCTGACACTCATCGATCACGGCGGTATCACAGCCACGCTCACCGGCACACCAGCAGATACCGATGGGGGCGATCACGTCGTTGTGCTAAACGTTACCGATAGCGGCGGTTTGACGGGCACACAGAGTTTCACGATCACAGTCAAATACCAGATCTATCTACCGCTGGTGTTGAGAAACGCACCATAGCCAGGATAGCAACCCAACAATGCGCAAGGAGGCAGTCATCTGCCTCCTTGCTGCTTTTAACCGGTGGAATGACTCGTCGGTGGCGCGATCAACTCGACGCGCTCGCGTACCGTCGCAATCCTGTGCGGAACAATGCTGTCGCTCCGGCGAAGAACGCCAGGGCCAGCGCGACGGCACCCACGAGCGTCCCGGTCGGTAACTCACCGCTGAGTGCCTGCGCGGGGATCGTCGTCATCACACCGACGGGTACGATCCACGTCAGCACCAGGCGCAGCCAACCGGGGTAGAGGCCTACAGGATAGCGTGCCATCTGCAATAGCGCGTTGAAGAGCCAGGTGAACAGGAAGCCCGGACTCCAAAAAACCAGCGCGCTGAAGGCCAGCAGAATCGCGTAGAGGATGAGCAGTCCGGCTGCCATCCCGACGATGAAGGCAAGCACGCGCCCCGGCGTGAGCGTTTGCCCCATCTGCGCTATGCCTGTTCCTAACACACCAAGTGCCAAGATTAGATCCAGCAGCGCCAGGGGCCGCCAGTGCCGGAAACTGGCGAGGAACTGCACATCCACCGGGCGCAGCAGCGTGAAGTCGAACTGCCCGGTCCAGACCTCGCCATCCATGCCTGCCAGCGCCTCCAGGCTCGGCCCGAGGAACAGCCCACGCAGTGCGCCGAGGGTCAGGTAGACGCCGAGCAGCGCCAGCGTCGAAGCCAGCGTCCACCCGCGCAGCGTCTCTATCTGGCTGAAGAGGACGACAATCCCTAGCACGCCCGTTCCCAGGTTCAGCAGCGAATACAGCAGGCTGATCCAGAAATTCAACCGGTAGGCCAGTACGTCTTGAAAGGCGACGATAATGAAACGTTTGATGAGACGCAAGTAATACATATTACCCTCCCACCGCCGAATAGCGTTTCACGCCTGTCCGCCACATCATATTGAACAGTACAAGGGCGACAGCGAGCCAACCAATCTGAAAGGCGAATCCCGTGAGGATATCGGCGGCGTCCAGTTGTCCGGTGAGGACTTCCGCAGGGAAGCCGATCATGTAGCGGAACGGCAGCCACGTCGCAATCTGCTGCAACACGCCGGGCAGCAGCATCCTCGGCGCGACCTGACCCGCGAGCAGAAAGATCAACGCATCCTGCAATCCCAGCAGCGCGTCGGCGCGCGTTGCCCAGAAGGCGAGCAATGCCAGCCAGTAGCCCCAGAAGAAGCGTAACGCCCACGCGAGTGCCAACGCGGGGATGAAGGCCAGGCCGTTTTGCAGCGTCACGTGCAACTCTGGGCGCAGCAACAGTGCCAGCACCGCCGTCACCGGGACGATGAAAAGCATGTAGACGACCTTGCCTGCCACCTCCGATGAGAGCGTATCGAACACGGGCGAGAGCGGACGGAGTAGGAGTGAATTCATCCCACCGTAACGGATCACGTCACCGACCGTCCAGTTGGTCTGTGAATAGGTCAGTTGATTGACCAGGATCAGGACGAGGTAGTAGGCGACAAACTGCCCACGCGAAAATCCGCCTACTGTTCCCCCGCCCGCTGCCGTTGACCAGACGAAGAGATAGATGAGCGGTGGAATCATCCAACCGAAGGCCAACAAAAAGAAGAAGCTGCGATGCTGTACCCAACTCAGCCAGGTTTTCTTGATTAGCGCCCAGCCACCCCGCAGGTTCATGCTATCTCCTCCTTTACAACGGCATATCGCAATGCCACGAAGTCACCTTCGATGTTCTTCACCTCCAGCAGACGTAGGGGAATCAGTCCACTCTTCGCCTCCAGATCGGGCGCGACGAATAGCGAGCGCGGGGAAACACCGCCCGCCAGGCACGGGTTGAACAGCACGCGAACCTCATCGACCAGACCGGCGCGCAGCAGTGCTCCGTGAAGGATACCGCCGGTATCGGTGCGGATGACGTCAATGCAGTAGCGGGCGTGAACTTCCTCCAGCGCCGCGCGCAAGTCCACTTTTTCATCGCCCGCGACGATAATATCCACACCTAGCTTTTTAACCGCCTCGACGTAGTCCGTCGGTGTGGTGTTGGAGCACAACAGCGTTACCTCACCCCACCACTCACTCTGTTGCATTTGCCGCCAGCAGCGCAGGCGGCCCCGGCTATCGACGACGAGCAGGCGTTGTAGATCCGGTGCCTTTTCCGGCGGTGGTGCAGCATGCATTTCGGGTGTGTCGGGTTCGGGATACGCTGCTAGCATCGTGTTGCTGCCGGAGAGCATCGCATCCAGCTTCCAATCCGCAATCATACGGTAATAGAGGAAACCGTCGTCCAACATCCAATCCATGCGTCCATCGACGCTCACTTCGGTATGCAGAATGACTTTGGGCAGCATTATTCCACCTCGACTTTGCCTTCCTGATAAATTTGATCAATGACAGCTTCGATAGGAGGATCTTCGACAGCGAAATCGACGACGGGTAGTGTATTGAGCAGACGCGCAGCGATAGTGGGCGTTGCGGTGCGGGGAACGCGAAATGTGTAGCGCCCGTTGTCGTGTTCGATAAGCTCCACGTTGCCCTCGCCATTCTGAGCTAAGCCAAGAATCTCTTCCTCCGTATGTCCGTTCCGCAGTGCCAGCCGGATCAGCTTGAACGGCGCGAGCTTCTCCGCCAATCCTTGCAGCGCGCCATCGTAGAGCAGTCGCCCGTGGTGGATGAGGATCACGCGCGGACATAGCGCGACGACATCGGCCATGTAGTGGCTGGTGAGGATGACGGTCACGCCGCTGCGCTTGTTGTACTCCGCGAAGAAGCGCCTAAGCCGTGCTTGCATCGAGACATCCAGCCCCAGCGTCGGCTCGTCGAGGAAGAGGACGTCCGGGCGATGGAGCAACCCCGCGACCAACTCGCACTTCATCCGCTCGCCAAGGGAGAAGTTGCGCACCGGCTTGGTGAGCAGTTCCTCCATGTCCAGCAGCGCTACCAGCTCATCCAGCGTGCTCTTGAACTCGGCGGGCGGCACGTGGTAGATGTCACCGAGCACGTTGAAGCTGTCCAGCGGAGGAATGTCCCAGAGCATCTGGCTCTTATTACCGAGGACCATACTGATACGCCGTAGATAATCATGTTGGCGCGCCCACGGTGTGAAGCCGAGTACTCGCACTTCTCCGGATGTCGGATGCAGCAGTCCCGACAGCACCTTGAGCGTCGTCGTCTTGCCGGCGCCGTTTGGCCCGATGAAGCCGACAAACTCCCCCGGCGCGATCTCGAAACTGACGTCGCGCACGGCTTCTACGTCACGGTAGGTACGGTGGATCAGGCTTTTGAGTGCCTCACCCAACCCCGCCCCCCGCTCTGGCACTCGGTAGGTCTTGCACAGGTTTTTCACGACAATTTGTGATTCGGTCATAGCTTTTTTACGTTTCTCCTTTCCGTAGTGGTAGACGGTAGTCGGGATCCTTTCGCCCGTCTGCTGTC
>JBJYXQ010000506.1:11838-14798 GCA_046260035.1 Anaerolineae bacterium | reverse complement strand
TTACTCGTGTCTTGGTAGTTAAAATACACGGGTGTTTCGTTCCGAAGTATGTCGAGGATTGCTTCCCAATCACCTGTGTGGTAATAGACATCAAATACATCCTGGCCAGGGCGCTTTCTGTTGTCGGGAAGTGAACTACCCTCCGGCAGAAACCAGAGAATGGCTTTCCCGAAAGCACCCTTAAGGTTCATAAGCCGCTTACCTGCATATGCCTTAGGAGACAAAACATTGGTGAAATAAACATCGATTTTTCCGAAGTGCGTTGCCATCAAAAACCTCCTTTGTATTAAAGAATAGGAATCCTGTGTTGTGTACTATCCAGGCACAAACTCCAGGTTCATTGTGCACATATCGAGGCTATGTGTTGGTCGGGGGGGATAGTGTCGCTGAACGGCCCGCGAGTTGAGTCGCCTTTGATGTCGCTGCTGTTAATTGACGATGTATGTTGATTCTCAACTCTCTCTCAGTATACGCGTTTTTTTCTTGCAGGTCAATGACTCCCCCCCCCCGCGATTGACATTTCGCGCGCGGCGTTTATAGTGCAGCGGTGATGACACGACGCAAACGTACCCTCCAGATGAGGCCTCGGATAGGCCTGTTTGTCCTGGTCCTGCTGCTCATCGAATTCCTCGATGAGTTCGTCTACGGCGCGCGCGAGGCCGCGTGGCCGCTGATTCGCACGGATTTAGGACTGACTTACGCCCAGATCGGCATGTTACTCGGCGTGCCGGGTATTGTCAGCAGCATCGTCGAGCCGTTCCTCGGCATCCTCGGCGATGCCTGGAAGCGGCGCGCGCTGATCCTCGGCGGCGGCGTGGTCTTCAGCCTGGCACTGCTGCTCACGGGCCTCAGCCAGGGATTCCCGTTGCTGCTGCTGTCGTTTATCCTCTTTTATCCGGCCTCCGGCGCGTTTGTCAGCCTTTCGCAGGCCACATTAATGGATGTCGATCCCGCTCGTCACGAGCACAATATGGCCCGCTGGACGTTCGCCGGATCGCTGGGCGTGGTGGCGGGGCCGCTGGCCTTGAGCGCGGCGGTGGCTTTGGGGGTAGGGGGGCAGTCCGGTCCTTGGCGCGCGCTGTTCATCGGGTTTGCAGGACTGGCGCTGCTTTTGCTCCTCATCGCGTGGCGCTTCCGTTTCGATAACGGGCGTGATGAGGGTGAGGGTGCTGGCCTCAAAGCAACTTTCGCCGGTGTGTGGCACGCCTTGCGCCGTGGCGAGGTGCTGCGCTGGCTGACGTTGTTGCAGTTCTCCGATCTGATGCTCGATGTGCTCCTCGGCTATCTGGCCCTCTACTTTGTGGATGTGGTGAGCGTCACGCCGGCCCAGGCAGCGACGGCGGTAGCCGTATGGACCGGGGTGGGGCTGCTTGGCGATCTGCTCCTCATCCCGCTGCTGGAACGTGTGCCGGGCCTGCGTTATCTGCGCGTCAGCACGGTTGTGGAACTGGGCCTGTTCGTCGCTTTTCTGCTGGTGCCCGCCTTTTGGGCAAAATTGGTCCTGCTGGGTCTATTAGGGCTCTTCAATGCTGGCTGGTATTCCATTCTCAAAGCGCAGCTCTATTCGTCGATGCCGGGGCAGAGCGGCACGGTGATGGCGGTGGACAACGTCTTCGGCTTCGTCGGGGCGCTGATCCCGTGGGGATTGGGGCTGGCTGCCGAACGCTTCGGCCTGCAAGCGACGATGTGGCTGCTCCTCCTGGGCCCGCTGGCTCTCCTCGTCGGCGTGCCAACCCGCGATAGGGCGTAACAGACCTGTCAGGCCTCCCATCCCCCCATCCTCCGAACCGATCGCCCGCCTATCCGCCCATTCGTTTATTCGTTATGAATTCGTGGCCGGCCCGATCCCTCTGGCGTTTCCGCTGAAATGGGCTACAATCCAAACAAACCCAAATGTGGAGGAACCATGTCAAAGTCCAAAAAACGCACAACATCTAAGAAGCGTTCGAGCACGACGCAGAAGCGTCCTAGTGCAGCTTCTTCATCCAAGAAACCATCGTCCAATAGAAAGCGGACCTCGTCCGCCGGTAAAAAAGACGCACCTGCCAACACCCAGAGATTGTGGTGGATTTTGGGTGTTGTGGGGATTGTGGTCGTGCTGATCCTCATTCTGACGTTGGTTTTGAACCAGGGCAAAAGTGCGACGCAGGACACGGTAACGCCAGATGTCGCGACGTTAGAGGCGGCGTTGCCAGAGACAACAGCGCCTGAGGCGACTGCGGTTGTTGAGACGTCCTCGTCTGCCAATCCTGATATGCCGACAGACCCGGCCTCGCGGAACGGGATGTACTCGGCGGCACCATCTATGACGATCGATCCAACGAAGCAGTACATCGCCACCATTGAGACGGAGAAGGGCAATATTGTGGTGGAATTGTACGCCGACAAGGCGCCCCTCACGGTGAATAACTTCGTCTTTCTCGCGCGGCAAGGCTTCTACGACAACACGACCTTTCACCGTGTGATTGAGGATTTTATGGCGCAAGCGGGCGATCCCAGCGGCACCGGTATGGGCGGTCCGGGGTACCAGTTTGCCGACGAATTCGATGCTGATCTGACCTTCGACGGTCCCGGTATCTTGGCAATGGCGAATGCCGGAGCGAACACCAACGGTAGCCAGTTCTTTATCACCTTCGTGCCAACGCCGTGGTTGAACGGACATCACACCATTTTTGGCAAAGTCATCGAGGGGGAGGATGTGCTGTTCTCGATCAGTATACGTGATCCCCAGACGGCGACCACACCCGGCGATCTCATCAAGACCATTCGCATCGCGGAGCAGTAGAACCGATGAAGCGATCAAGTTTGTGGCAACGTGTGCTGGCAACCGTACTCTTCGTGACGTTGATGACGGGGTGCATAGCCTCCGCATCGCCGTCCCCTACTGTGGCTCCCACCTCAGTGGTCCCTGCTGCAACCCAGACACCCCCCACCGCGACTCCCGAACCGACAACCTCCGC
>JBJYXQ010000506.1:6320-11738 GCA_046260035.1 Anaerolineae bacterium | reverse complement strand
CCTCCGCATCAGCGGAGGTCGTTATCGCGGATTCCGAGTCGTTTATGGGGCTGACTGGGGTGCCGTACAACGACGGTGAGACGGAGGTGCGTTTCCCTGGCCCTGCCGGAACCCGTTGGTTCCCCGCGTTGGGTGCGGAGGATGCGCCGGTGACTGTGATGGAGTTCAGCGAGATTTTCTGCGGGCACTGCCGCGCGTTCAACACCGAGAGCCTTGAAGGCCTCCTTGAGGACTACGTGGCGACGGGAAAGGTGCGCTACGTCGGGCACATGATGGCCTTCAACCGTGCGGAGTCGCAGGAATACCTGGCGGCGGCGATGTGCGCTGCCGAGCAGGGACGTTATTTCGCCTACGAGCACGCCGTCTTTGCCAGCATCGGCGATGGGGACTTCGACCTTGACGCGGCGGCTCAAGAAGTCGAGTTGAATACGAAGCAGTTTGCCGCCTGCAAAGAAGAGGGGCGTTACGTCGATGCGGCGCTTGAGGCATCGACGGTCGCCTTCGAGAGAGGGGTCACCGCAACCCCCACGTTCTTCGTCAACGGAGAGCATGTCGTGGGCAATGACCCAGGCAAGATTCGGCAGCTTATTGAAGAAGCGTTAAGTGGTGGCGGAACGACCTCCACCGAAATCACAGAACAAGGAGTGATACCCATGCCTAAAAATCCAGCAGATCGTAATGGAATGTATGCCGCGCCGCCGGCGATGATCATCGACCCGGCGAAGAAGTACACCGCCACCATCGTGACCGAGAAAGGTGACATCGTCGCCGAGCTATACGCCGACAAAGTCCCCAACACCGTGAACAACTTCGTCTTCCTCGCGCGCGAGGGTTTCTACGACAACACCACGTTCCACCGGGTGATTGAGGACTTCATGGCGCAGGCCGGCGATCCCACCGGCACCGGGCGTGGCGGGCCAGGCTACCGCTTCGCCGATGAATTTGACGCAACTCTAAAGCACGACGGCCCCGGTGTGTTGTCGATGGCGAACGCCGGAGCGAACACCAACGGTAGCCAATTCTTCATCACTTTCGTGGAGACGCCGTGGTTGGATGGACGGCACGCCGTCTTCGGTAAGGTCGTCAAAGGCCTGGACGTGCTGCTGTCGATCAGCATCCGCGATCCCCAGACAGCGACCACGCCCGGCGATCTCATCAAGACCATTCGCATCGAGGAAAAATAACGGGTATGTGATGAGTTCTCCCCCCGATTTTCCCAGCCAAGCGGAGCTTGGCCGCCAAGTGGAGCCTGAAGGCGACCTTGCCCATTGGTTCGAGCGCCTGCTGTACTATCAGCCCGCGTTGTTGCTGTATTTGCGGGACTTGATGGAGGTCGTCACTGCCTACATTCCCATGGCCGTCGCTGCCCCGATGCTCGAAGTGCCGGGATCCGGCCCGATCGGGCTGTCGCTCGAAGGGACGGTCATGTTCGCCGATATCGACGGTTTCACGCCGTTGGCGGAGCGCTTCTCGCAGGCCGATTCAGATCAGGGGGCCGAGCAGTTGACGGACCTGGTAGATCGTTTCCTCGAGATTCTGATCCGGATCACGGCCCAATATGGCGGCGACCTGCAGAAGTTCGGCGGCGACGCGGGGATGGTGCTGTTCCAGGGAGAGCAGCACGCGCTGCGTGCCGTGGCGGCGTCGCTCGAATTCCAGGCGGCGATGAAGGCTGAAATGGGCGAGGTGGAAACGTCGTTCGGGCGTTTCCCGCTGCGGGTGGCCATCGGGTTGGGGAGTGGACGGATGCTTGGATTGGGGCTGGGGGATGGCGCCGGGCGCGAGTTGCTGCCCGTCGGCCAGCCTTTAGCGACGATGGGGCGCGCGCAATGTGCCGCGCCCCCCGCCGAGACGGTGCTGGACGCCAGCACCTTCCGCGCCTGCGAGGGGCAGGTGGACTGTGTGCCGCTCGACGATGATCTGTACCAGGTGCTGGCCTTGCGTGACACCCCTTCCGCTCACGGCGTGATGGCGTTGCCACAGCCTCCAAAATTGGAGGAAAAGGACCTGGTGGTGTGGTTCCTCTCCCGCCTGGACGCGCTGACCCCCTACCTGGCGCCCAGTTTGCTTGAACGGTTGGTCGCTGCGCCTACCCTCGACCGTATGCGCATGTGGAGTGAGCGCCGTTGGGTCACGGTGATGATGCTTGCTGTGACCGGATTGCCCAATCTACTGCCCTATTGGGGCGACCACGAAAAGCTGCAGCAAGCCATCGCGGAACCAAACACGAGTTTCATCCAGATCCGCGATGCCATCCAGCGCTACGATGGCATTGTCAACAAGATCGCTGTTGCACCGAGCGGCGCGTACATCATGGCACTCTTCGGCGCGCCGCACGCGCACGAAGACGATCCCCTCCGGGCCGTTCTCGCTGCCCTTGAATTGCAGGAGATGTTCGGCGGGACGCTCAACCTTGGCATCAACACGGGCTACGTCTTTGCTGGGGATGTGGGGACGGCGCGCCGCCGTGAGTATACGGTGATGGGTGACGAGGTGAACCTGGCGGCCCGTTTGATGTCCAAATGCAGCCCCGGTGAGATCTGGCTGGGGCCGAATACCTCGGCCCATCCCTCGGTGACGCGCCGTGTTGCCGGAGAATTTGGCGCGCCCACGCACTTCAAGGGGAAGACAGAGCCATTGATCCCCTTCATCGCGCGCGGGCTGCGCCAGGTTTTCCTTGGCGCCCCCGCGTCGGATGTCTCTATGGTGGGACGCGATGAAGAATTTACCCAACTCACGCGCGCGTTGGATGCCGTGCGGGAGGGCGAATCCCGCGTTGTGCTGGTCCACGGAAACGCGGGCGTGGGTAAGAGCCGCCTTGTGCAGGAACTCACCCGCCTGGCGGGGAACCGGGGCTTCGCTGTTCATATGGGTGTGACGCCGTCATATGCCGCGCACCTGCCTTTTGCCGGGTGGGACGCCGCGCTCAATTCGCTCCTGGGATTGGACGCGGCTTCGCCGGAAGCACGCGCAACAGCCCAAAGGCTAGAGACGCTGACGACCGTGTTGGAGCGCTACGAGATCGCGCCATGGACTGCCCTGCTCGCGCCATTGGTGGGATTGACCGCTACACCTTCGTCCGATGTGCTGGCGCTGCCGCCGGCCATGCGCGACACCCAGCGCCAGTCGATGTTCCTCGAACTATGGCAACAGGCCGCGCAGGAACAGCCGCGCTTGTTGATCCTCGATAACGTGCATTGGATGTCACCCGCCTCGCTGGATATGCTCGACAGTCTGGTGAACACGCCGATCAACGCGCCCCTGTTGCTCGTCGTCACGCATCGTGATGACCCTCCCGTGCTGCGACGCTGGTCGGCCGACGAGCGTGTGGTGGATCTATCCCTTGGCCCGTTGAGCGTTGATGCTATGGAGATGTTGGTGCAGCGGCTCTTCGAAGATATGCCACTGCCCGAATCCGTCATCCGGCTGGTGACAGAGCGCAGCAGCGGTCTGCCCCTGTTTGCCACCGAAGCCGTGCGCGCGCTGATCAACTCCGGCGTTTTGCGCCGTCGCGATCATTCCTGGGAGCTGACCGGTTCGTTGGAGGACTTCCCACTGCCCGATATGGTTTACGGGTTGATCCAGAGCCGCATCGACCAACTCTCCCCGCCCGACCGGCACTTGCTGCGTGCCGCGGCAGCCGTTGGCGACGAGATGATGGTGCCCACACTGGTCGCTGCTTACGGCGAGGAAAGCGATACCGCAGTGCGGCGGCGGATTCCACAACTGTCACCTTTTGGATTGACACCGCGTGATAGCGCCATTCCATGGCGGACCGTTGAATGGCTCATTTTCCGCCAGCCATTGGTTCGCGAAGTCGCCTACCGGGGGTTGCCGCACCGGGTTCAGCGGCTCATCCACCAGCGCCTCACCGAGTATCTCGATTATTACCGCGAGAAAGCCGCCCCAAACTGGCTCACATTGATGGCCTATCACGCCTACGAGGCGCGCATGTGGGAGAAAGCGGTCGAGGTAAACCTGGAACTGGGGCAACAAGCTGTGCGCTCGTATCTGGCGATGCAGGCGCGCCAGGCCCTCGAGCGCGTATTGGAGGCTGCGGACGCCGGAGGGCTGGCAGTGCCTGATGCGCGTTTTGAGGCGCATCATCTCCTGGGCGACACGCTGATCAGCTTTGCCGATTACGACGCTGCGCTCTCGCATCTGAACGCCGCTCGTGCCATGCTGCCCGCCGAAACGACGGACCCGGACGATATCGCGCGTTTGGCCGATTTGGACTATCATGAGGCGACGGCGCTGGAAGCGCGAGGCGAGTATGCACCCGCGTTGGCCGTGGTCGAGCGCGCTCTGGCGCGTCCCGGCGTCGAACGGACCTTAGGTGGCGCGCGCCTGTACTTGATCGGCGCTGATCTCTTCCGCCGGCAGCAGGATTACGATAAGGCGCGCGTCTGGGCAACCCGCGCTATTGCGCTTGCCACACGTTTCCGCGATCAAGAAGGCCAGCACGTGCGCTCGCGGGCAACGTATATGGTCGCGTTGTTGGCGTCTTTGCAGCGATTGAAGAGGGTTAGGAAAGATGAAAGCCAGGAATAGATTGCGACTGTTGCTCGTCGGTTTGCTCACGATGCTCTCGGCATGTAACATGCCTTTGCCAGATAGCGTGGCGCCGGAGACGCCTTCGCGTCTGATGGCAACGACACTGGTGGTAGGATTGTTGATCGCCGCCATGTTGCTCATCGCCGCAGTGCTCCTGTTCGTGCTGCTCAGACGTCGTCCCCAGGTGGACCGTATTGAGGAACCGGAAACCCTCGTGGCATCTGAATCGCCGGACATCACGACGCTGGATGCGTTGCCACAACAGACGTTGTTGGGCCAGGGCCGTTACCGGGTGCTCAACGTCTACACGGCTGCGGAGACGCTGGACAAGGCCAACATCTACACAGCGCGCGGCACAACGCCGCTCAGCCGCTGCCCGCAGTGTAACGCGCCGATAGTTGGGGAGGATGTGCAGTCCTGCACCCACTGTGGCGCCGACTTGCGCGGGATTACATTGATCTATCCGAAGTTCAGGGTGCGGGAGACAACCGACGCCCAGACGTTCGAGGCCTCTGCGCAATTGGCAGCGCTGCGCTTGCGCCATCCCGCATTGATTGTACCTGAGGATGTTTTTACGGAAACGACGTTTGCACCGCCTCGCCACTACCGCGTCGAGCCGGTCTTCAAACGTGCGCAGGAGGTGCCACTCCCGCAATCGGCTGAGAAGGTGTTGCGCTGGGGCGTCGCGCTGGCACAGGGGATGGCGTATCTGCATCAACATTACGTCACGCTGCGGAAAGTTGACCTTGAGCATATCGTTGTCGGCGATGGGATTGCGCGCCACGTGTGCATTGACAATGTTGCGCTGTTGCCGCGCGAGGCTCATGGGAAGGCTGAGGCTGATTTTGCGGAGAACGTTCGGGC
>JBJYXQ010000506.1:0-6220 GCA_046260035.1 Anaerolineae bacterium | reverse complement strand
GCGCCAGTCAATGGCGCGCCAGCAACCAGCACGCCGGCATCCGAAATGCTGACCACGTTGCTCCAACAGGCTCAGCAGACGGGGAAGACGGCGGATGTGTTTGCGGCGGTGCTCGAAAGTGCTCTGCGCGGTCTGCATGAACCGGAGAACGTACACGTGCAGGTTGGGGTGCTCACCGATGTGGGGCGACTGCGTGCATTGAATGAAGATAGCGTGTTGACCCTCGATCTCACCGAGCGCTTCGCGACGTTGAACCTGCCGGTGGGCGTGTACGCGGTGGCTGACGGGATGGGGGGGCACGCTGCGGGTGATGTCGCCAGCCAGTTGACGGTCCAGACGCTCCAGGAAGCTGTGGATAGCTTGCATCTCGAGGCTGATGGGGAACTGCCAGATGTGCGGGTTTGGTTGGAACAGCTCGTTGTGACGGTGAACCAGGCTGTGTATACCGAACGCCAGGTTGAGGACAACGATATGGGCTGTACGTTAGTGCTCGCGTTGATGATCGGGGGACACGCGACCATTGCCAACATCGGTGACAGTCGCGCCTATTGGTTATCAGCGGATGGGCCAAAGCAGATCACGACGGATCACTCGCTCGTCGAACGACTCGTGGCGGCGGGCCACATCACTGCGCAAGAGGCGCGCCAACATCCGCGACGCAATGTCATCTACCGGGTGGTCGGCGACAAGTCCAAGGCTGAATATGATCTCTTCGAACAGGTGCTTGGGCCCGGTGAGGCGCTGTTGTTGTGTTCGGACGGATTGAGCGGAATGCTCTCCGATACGCGCATCTGGGCGGTGTGGCAGTCTGCGCCTTCCCCCCAGGCGGCTTGCGAACAACTGGTCGAAGCGGCGAACCGGGCCGGTGGCACCGACAATATTAGTGTGCTTATTGTTCAGGTAGATGCGCTTCACGCATCTTAGAACCTATCCGAAAATTCACTGTTGGCGCACCAGAAACGCTTGCAGGCATGATTTTCGGATAGAGTCTTAGCCGTAAGTTTTTTGATTTCAGGAGAAGAGCGATGAAAAACATAAAGCGTATCTTGATCGTTTGTGGAATGAGTGCCTTATTCATGGTGGTGATGTTGCTGGCGTTGCCCACGGAGACTCTGGTTTCTGCGCAGACCCCCTATCTGCCGGGGATCGCCATTTCGTCAGGCTACAGCGTAGATGTCGACCCCGACAGCGTAGTCGATTACGTGCACACCATCACCAACACCGGGAACGTGGATGTTATGCTCGACTTTCAGTTCACCGCATCCGAAGGATGGCCTGTGACCCTTTTTAATGCTGCATATCCAGAGGGCACGACGGTGGGGTTGCCGTTACCGCTGCTGGTGGGCGAGACGATGACGATGGGCATCCGGCTGACTGTGCCGGTTACGGCGAGCAGCGGCGTGGTGAATACCACCACACTCACGACGACGGTGCTCTTTCAGGGCGATCGCTACACCTCGGTTGTTGTGGACGATATTGCCGTCGTTCGGGAAGAATCACCGTATGCGTCCATTTACTTACCGCTGGTGCTCCGGAACTACAAACCACTGGTGAACGGCGACTTTTCCGAGGGCCTGGCCGGATGGAGTGCGTTGGGTGACTTGGGCGTGGCGATCGCGCTCGACCCAAGCAATACGAGCAATCCCGTCGCCCGACTCGGCAATCCGGGCTATGCATGTTGGGATGGCGTCCCGATAGGCAACGCCATTATCCAGCAGCAGTTTTCTGTGCCCTCTGCGTCCGCTGAAAAATCCATGCACCTTCTCTTCCGATACCGCATCTACACGAACGATCGCAATATCGGTTTGACTGATGCGTTCGACACCTTCGATGTCCTTGTGGATGGCGTGCTGCGTTTCCGGGATGCCAACCAGACCAATTTCGATTATTGTAACGTGGATCCCTACGACTTGGGTTGGAAGACGGCTGACATCGACCTGGGCGCTGGCGGTAGCCAGGTGAATCTGTCGCTTGAGGTGCACAATCGCTCTGACCAATTTTACAATACCTACGTTTACATTGATGATATCCGCCTGGTGGAAGGGAACTGAAGGCTGGAAGATGCACTTTTACCAGGATGTGATATAAGAAAGGCGCGGTAGTGGAATTTACCTCGGCAGGAAAACCTTGCGAAGGTTTAGCACACATTTTAGGGTGAAAGCGTTCTCAGATAGCGACGCCATTGTGTTGTGCGGCTTCGTTACCAACCTTCGCAAGGTTAGCCGGGTATGACATATCAGGACCTTGTATAATCGGAGTAGCAATGATTGAAGAAAAGTCAATTCGCCAGAAGGATATTCTTGTTGGTTTGGGGATAGGGCTCGGCGTTTTGCTCTTCGTGCTGGTCTCTGTGTTCTTGCTGCTGCGACCCTCGCCTGAAGCTGAACCTGGTACTCCGGCTGTCACCCTGACGTTTGCCCCGCTGCCTACAGCGACGTCGACGCCGGGGGGAACACCCGCGCCATCTGTGCCGACACCAACGCCAGGCGTGGAACCTTCAGCGACGCCGACCTCTGTCACGTATTACGTGACCTATACCGTAAAAACGGGGGATACGCTTTCTGGAATCGCCTACGATTATGGGATCTCCGCGGCTGCGTTGGCGGCGGCAAACGACATAGCCGGGGATGTTATCTACCCGGATCAGGAATTGCGCATCCCCCTGGATGAACAGGCCATGGAAGTACTGACGGCAACGCCAACGCCGTCCGCCGAGGAGGCCAACAAAGTCGTGCATACCGTGAAGGTCGGCGAGACGTTGAGCGAGATTGCGAAAAGCTACGATGTCACCGTGGAAGAAATCGTCGACGCCAACGACTTGGACTCTGACATCATTTGGGTGGGCCAGGAGCTAACGATTCCGGTACCGCCGCCACCTCCCACGGATACCCCGACGGCGACGGCCACGCCGACCGCCACCTCCACACCCACGATCACCCCCACGCCGACGTGGGGGCCTGTGCCCCTGGAAGGCGACCTCAATCTCGCTTACCCGGAGACGAGTGGTCCGCGGCGTTTCACATTGCACTATCGCGCAGGTATGTACGGCGTAGACGACATCGATGCGGTGCAGGCGATGGTCGTCAGTGGGATGGAGTACATCGAAGGAACCTTCCGCTCCATGCTTCCCGGGACCTTCGATATTTATGTCGCCGGAACCGTCTTTGCTGCGCCAGACACGGTATATCGTGGGCGTACCTTTCCGGAGGCGCGCCAGATCTTCTTCCTGGACGATGGGACGGGAACGCCTGAGGATCAACAGTACATTCTCACACGCGAGCTGACACATCTCTACGCGTGGAACATGTTCGGTCCACCCACTTCGACGCTCTTGAGCGAGGGTTTTGCCGTCTATATGGGGATGACATCGATCGCTGATTCTGATCATATCCCTTTGAAGACGTTCTGTGCGGCGTATCACCAGGCGGAGAAGCTCCCACGCATCTCGCGTCCCCTGCGCTTTGAGAGCTACATCCTGGATTTGCAGAATTACTACGCGACGGGTTGTTTTGTGCAATACCTGGTTGAGACGTATGGGATGGAGAAATTCCCCATACTCTATCCCAGCGGCGATTACGAGGGCGTGTACGGGGCGTCCTTGGAAACACTGGAAGAGGCATGGATTGCACAAATTGAGGCCGATGCGGAAGTTGTTCCCTTTGAACCAGAGGTATTGGTCAATGCCGTGGCCACCGTGGGCAGGGCGTACACGACGTTGTTTACTAACTTCCGCGGCACGGAGGCGCAACTGGCGGCCTATCACACATTGGACGCTGCCCGCATCGCCTTGCTCGATGGCGATTTCGCCACGGTGGACGAAAAACTAGCCGAATTGCGCTAGGACTCTATCAACACGGACTGGCAGACTATTTCGAGGAAAGTGACATGGATGATTTAAGCGGTCGCACGATCGGTGGCTATCAATTGACAGAAAGGTTCGGACGCGGTGGTGCGGCGGTTGTCTATCGCGCGTTTCAAACCCAGTTGGAGCGTTGGGTGGCGGTCAAGGTGTTGCACATCGAGGATGCCGGTGGACACCAGTTTCTACGGCGCTTTCGCCGTGAAGCCCACGCCATCGCCAGCCTGCGGCATCCGAACATCCTCAATATCTACGATTACGGCGAGGATCAGGGCTATGCTTTCATTGTTATGGAATACGTCGAAGGCGGTTCGCTGCAAACGCGTTTGGACGGTGCTTCCCTTGGCGAACCGTGGGATGGTGCAGAGGCACTGTCCCTGATCATCCCGGTAGGCGAGGCGTTGGCCTACGCCCATTCCAAGGGCATTGTTCACCGCGACGTGAAGCCCGGCAACATTCTGCTGGCGCGCCCGGATTGGCCATTGCTGGCTGACTTTGGCCTGGTTAAGGTGACGGAGATGGCGCAGAAGGGAACCGCTGCATCCTCAGTGCTGATGGCGTCACAAAAGCTGACGACGCCCGGTTCGGTTCTGGGGACGCCGTCCTATCTCGCTCCAGAACAGGCTGCCGGGGAAGAGGCTGATGCACGCACCGACATATACAGTTTGGGTGTGGTGTTGTACGAACTACTGACCGGCCGGCTGCCCTTTCCAACGTTATCTCCCGGTGCGTCTGCGCAGTCGTGGACATCTGAATCCCTTGTCCCGCTACGTACATACAATCGGGATCTCCCCGCGTCTTTGGAGACGATTTTGATGCGCGCCCTGGAACACGATCTGACGGCCCGCTATCCCCGCATGGACCTTTTTGTCAACGATCTCAGGCGGGTGGTGCAATCAATCAAACAGAAAGCACAGGCTGAACATCCCGTGACGGCCCGTATGGTGACGATGCGCCTCGATTCGCAGCAAGCTGTCACTGGTCCGCGCTTGTTCATCGCTACATCAGGGGTGGCACTTTCGATCCCTCTACTCGATGAGGTCGTGGTCGGCAGGACCGATCCGATGATGTCGCAGCCGCCGGAGGTCGATCTCCAACCCTACGGTGGTGGATCAGCCGGGGTCTCGCGTCATCACGCGCGTTTTCTGCGCCGTCCTGAAGGATGGTTCCTGGAAGACTTGCAGAGCACCAATGGCACTTACCTAAACGAAGTCCGCCTTTTACCCCATCGCCCCGTGCGACTGAATTCCGGCGACCTCGTGCGCTTCGGCCAGTTGACATTAATCTTTGAGGAAGGCTGATCCGTTCAACATTAGCGTTTACAGCAATGTTCGTCAGAAAGAAGCCCACATTAAACGTGGGCTTTTTGTTAGTGAGTGATTGCTCTAACAGAATTTATACACAAAAATCCGGAGATACTGCTTGCATTATTGCACAATCGCGAGTAGAATATTTTTGGATACCGCCATATCCTCAGAAGTATGAAGCCGTGAAGGAGCGCAGTACAATGACACCGGAATTGACTTTCTTTTGTGAGTTGGATGCCGCTGCCTTGCAAGAGCTTTTCTCCACTCCGCAAATCATTGAGGACCTGTGTGCTTTGGGCGCGGGTGTGAGTCTGGGATTGCGCGACCTTAGCGAAGAACGCGCTGAGATCGTGCGTCGCCTCAATGATGCCGGTATCCCCGTTGTCGCGTGGCTGCTGCTGCCGGAAGCGCAAGGCTACTGGTTCAACCTCGACAACGCGCCCGAAGCCATCGCCTTCTACGCGGATTTCCGCGCGTGGACGACGGCGCACGATTTGCAGTGGGACGGCGTGGGTCTCGACATTGAGCCGGACATGCGCGAGCTAAAGAAATTGATTGCCGGAGACCGGCGCGCGCTACGCACGCTTTTCCGTCGTTTTATGGATGCGGAGCGGCTCAAGCAGGCGCAAAGGCATTACAGCGGATTGATCGCGCAGATTCGCGCCGATGGCTACCGTGTCGATGAGTACGCCATTCACTTCGTTGTGGATGAGCGGCAGGCTGGTTCCCAACTGGTGCAGCGCCTCTTTGGCTTGGTCGATCTGGACGTGGATCGCGAGGTGCTGATGCTTTACAGCAGTGTCATGCGGCCTTTGGGACATGGTGTGCTTTGGAGCTACGCACCGTTCGCCGGATCGGTGGGAGTAGGTCTTACGGGGGGGGGCGTTGATGTCGGCGGCGTTGATCAGATCCCGCCGTTGACCTGGGATGAATTTACCCACGACCTGCGCTTGGCCCATACCTGGAGCGATACGATCCACGTCTTCAGCCTGGAAGGTGCGGTTCGCCAGGGATATTTGTCCCGGTTGCTGACGTTCGATTGGGATGCCCCGGT
>JBJYXQ010000505.1:5235-7366 GCA_046260035.1 Anaerolineae bacterium | reverse complement strand
ACGATGTCTGGCGTGGTAGATGGCGTCGTGTAAGGTGCGCATTGTGGCACGTGCACGATTGCGATCAACAGCAGAATCAGCCAGCCGTGGCGTTTGGCGTGAGTGGCGGGTCGTTTCATTGCATCGTCTCCATGGACCTATTCTACCACGCAATTTGCCTTTTCCCGTGCCGCTATTACAATACGAGAAACGTAGGGCGTGAAAAGTGATACGTGATTCGTGAATTACAAAATTCACGTACGAATCACGTTTAAGCAGTCTTTACTGGTATATAGAGGACGACTCGAGGGCAGATTTATGGACATCCTGGTTGTGGATCCCAATGAGCCTTTTGCGGTTCTGTTATCCGAGGAATTGAAACGCGAAGGCTATACAGTCGATATGTGTTTGCGCGGTGCGGACGCACTGATGTTGGCCCGGCGGAAGCACCTCGATCTCGCGATATTGGATATGGCTTTGGCCGATCCGGATGCGATCGAGTTAGCGCAGGCACTGCGGGAGACAGACCCGTCGATGCGGTTGATGTTGATTCCATTGATGGGCGAAACGCTCTCTCCCCGAGCTTCGACGATCACCGTGCAAGGCGTGCTGCCCAAGCCCTTTTTCTTGCCCGAGCTTCCCGGACTGATTCAGACAGCACTCGGCGTGTCCAAGGATGGTGGTGCTTCTGTTGTAAGCGCGGGGACACCCTCATCTGGAGCAAGTGCGCCGGCGCCATCCACTGCACCGCCAGAACCGTCGCCGGACGCGAACATCTTCGGGCCGGAAATCGGTGTTGAACCGCCCATCAAGATTACACCGCATGCGGAAACACCCAAGCCATCTAAACCACCTGAGCCAGCCAAACCGCCCGCTCCAAAGCCCGCTCCTGTTCGGGAAGCGCCTGCGCCATCAGTTGCTGCCCAGGCTCCATCCGTCACTCCAGAAGACGAGGCGGGTTATGGCATTTCCTATGATGCCTTCGTTGCCCACCGGCTGGAAGTTGAGCAGGCGATGAATGTCTTGCTTAACGATGTGGGTGCCGATGCGGTGTTACTGACGTTCGGTGGTGGATTGTTGACGTGGGTGGGGGGGCTGGATCAGCTTGAAGCCGAGTCCATCTCGCGGGCGATTATCCACGGCTGGCGCACTTCCGCCGAGGTCGCGCGTATTTTGGGCCGCGAACAGGTGCGTTTCGAGCAGAGCATCGCGGGGGGCGACTATATGCTTTACGCGCTTAGCGTGGAGGTCAACGCCATTATGGGCGTCGCGGTGCGGGGCTCTGCGCCTTTGGGGTTGATGCGCCACCACGCACGTACCATGGCGGACCAGATTGCTCAACTCTGTCGTGCCTGACAGTCAATGTGTGTCCTTTCTCAAACCAGGTAGATAAAGGTCGATGGGGTTTACTGCGCTCGCGTTTGTTGTGCTGTTGATAGCGACCTATTTTCTGGCGTCTCACCATTACGTGTGGGACGCTTTTTTGCTGCTTGGGCTTGCCACTTTAGGGCTGGTATGGCGGTTATTGCGTAGTATCACGCGTGAAAAAAGCCCACTGGTACACTTGCAAGAGCTTCTACCGCGCGACTTTGCCGGGTGGGGACGGGTGGGGGCATTTCTGGTGGCGGCAACCGTTGCCCTGGCAGCTCGCCGGGAAGTTATCCCCCGCGATTACACCGCCCTCTTCCTTTGGTGGCTGTTCGCCGTGGCATATTTTGCCGTAACGTTGCTTCTCCCACTGCTGTGCAGCAAACATGTTGTTGATTTCTCCAAAATGGAACGGTATGGGCTGGCGGCATTGCTGCTCGTCGCGTTCCTGGTGCGGGTTGTGGCATTGGGCCGGATCCCGGCGAACCTTGGGGGTGATGAGGGCACGCAATTGTTGGACGGTCTGCGTTTGGTCGAGCGTCCGCTCGACAACCCCTTTGCCACCGGCTGGTATTCCGTCCCAACGATGTCGTTCCTGGTGTATGGGGCGGCGATGCGGATTTTTGGCGCGACGATCGCGGGCGGGCGGATGCTCTCGGCGTTGGCGGGGACGGTAACTGTGCTGACGACTTTCCTGCTGGCGCGGACACTCGGTGGGCGGCGCGTGGGCTGGTTGGCGGCATTGCTCCTCACCGTTTCACACTATCATATCCATTATAGCCGT
>JBJYXQ010000505.1:0-5135 GCA_046260035.1 Anaerolineae bacterium | reverse complement strand
GCCTCTCTATGGGGTCTTGCCGGCCTCGTAGCGGGGGCAGGGTGGTACGGTTACTTTGGTGCGCGCTGGGTCACGCTGATGCTTGGCCTGATCGTCGTATGGCGGATGCTGGTCGAGCCGCGTTTCCTGGCCCGGCACTGGCGCGGACTTGGACTGTTCGCGGGGGCTTGGTTGGTCGTCGTGCTGCCATTGCTGGGTTGGTACACCGTGCATCCCACAGCACTGACGGAGCGTTACAATGCGGTGAGCATCTTTGCCTCCGGCTGGATGACACTGGCTGCAGACGTAACGGGCAAATCGGCGGCTGAGTTGCTGTTGCAACAACTGTGGAAGTCGGCGACGGCATTCCATTTCACGTTTGACCCGACTTTCTGGTACTATCCCCAACTGCCGCTGGTGGACTTCGTCACCGGGGCGTTTATGATCGTGGGCATCATCGCGGCGTTGGTGCGTGTGCGGTGGCCTTCCCGCGCGGTGACGCTGCTGTGGTTTGCATCCACGCTGGTGATGGCCTGGGTCTTGACCGAGAACCCGCCGAGTAGCCAGCGTGGCCTATTGCTGATCCCGGCGGCAACGCTGTTCGCTGCGTGGGGCGTTGAGGCGCTCTGGCAGTTGGTGACACACCGACGGAGAGGAGTCACACCGTCCGTGGAAACACAGCCTGAGTCCCCACAGCCTGTGCGGATACTAAGGCGCGTAGCGGGTCGCATCTCGTTATCCGATGCCGCAACGGCGTTCCTAGGTGCGCTTCTGCTGACGGCGGTTTTGTTCAACCTTGGCTTCTACTTCAACATATACACACCGCGCCGGACTTATGGCAATCCCACGGCGGAAGTCGCGACCGCATTCGCGCGGTTTGTCCTGACGAACCCCTATCCAGCGGATGGCTCAACGCCCATCTACTTCTTCGGGCCGCCGGCGCTCTACTGGGATTTCGGCAGCTTGGCTTTTCTGCTGCACGATCAGCCCGGCGTGGACGTGCTGCCCGGTGAGATGCCGGTGGGCGTCAGTCGTCCGGCGCGCTTTGCCTTTGTTGCAGAGCGGCTTGCCGAATTGCAAGCAGTGCAGTCGGCCTATCCCGGCGGGACGACGACCGAACTGACCGCGCCGGATGGACGGGTGTTGGTCACGATCTACGATTGGTAATTTGACAATCCTTTCTCAGACGTTATAATAACCCTGCAATAAAATCCTAGCCGGTGATACCGGGAGCAAAAAGGGAGTGAGACTGGTGACCTACGTTTATGCGGATGACAATGAGTCCTTCGATTCGTTGTTGCGTCGTTTCAAGAAAAAGGTGCAGGGCGACCGCATCCTTTCCGAGATTCGCAAGCGACGTTATTTTGAGCAGCCGAGTATCGTACGGAAGCGCAAGCGCGCAGCTAAACTGCGCAAGAGCCGCCGCACGTCGCTCAAAGACAATCGCAAGCAGTATTAGAAGTAGGTGAGTATGGACCTTAAGGAACAGCTTCAGCACGATTTGCAGGACGCGATGCGCGCACGCGATGAACAGCGCAAGCTGGCGTTGCGCATGGCATTGTCCGCCGTGCAATTGGCCGAAGTCGAACAGCGGAGCGATCTGGACGATGCCGCCATCGTTGAAGTAATCCGTAAAGAGGTCCGCCGTCGTGAAGACGCCCTGGAGATGATGCGCCAGGCCGGACGTGATGATATGATCGCGGACGATGAAGCGCAGGTTATCATTCTCCAGTCTTATCTCCCTAAGCTGATGACCGAAGAAGAGATAGAGGTCATCGCGAGGGAAGTTATCGCCGAGGTTCAGGCCACTTCTCCGGCAGATATGGGGAAAGTGATGAAATCGCTTATGCCACGGGTCCAGGGAAAGGCAGATGGGCGTATGGTTAGTCAAGTCGTTCGTGATTTGCTTTCCGCCTGACCCCTGGCGTTTGAGCAACACGCAGTCAATCAAGAGGGGCCCCAGTGCGGGGCTCCTCTTTGTGTTTTTGTGAATGACGTTGTTATGAAAAAGACTCGCAAGATGACGCGCGGTTTCATCCTCCGCCAGGTCCTGTTTGGGCTTGGGCTGACGCTGTTAACTGCCTTCATCCTGGTTTTTTCGTTCCCCAATGATTTCGACCTGGAGCCTGGCGACGTAGCCTCGCGGGACATCCGCTCGCCGAAGGAACTCACCTATATCAGCGCGATTCGCACTGAGCAGGCGCAGAACGAAGCCGTGCGTCAGGTAGAACGGGTCTATACCACCCCGGACCCTGCCATTGCGCGGGAACAGTACGATAGGGCGCGGCAGGTATTGGCCTATCTCCGCGAACTGCGTGCCGACATCTACGCCTCCGAACCGCAAAGTTACGCCTGGACATTGGCCGTGCCCGAACTGGCAGATATGCCGTTGAGCACAGTGAACGTTCTCTTGAAGATGTCCGACACCAGTTGGAATCGTGTCCAAATCGAATTCCTGGACTTGCTGGATCAGGTGATGCGGCAACAACGCATCCGCGAGGAGGATCTGCCCAGTGTGCGCGCGGGTATTTCCGCACGCGTGGCACTAGATCTGGGACAGGATGAAGCGATTGTGGTGAGTGATCTGGTCAAGCGTTTTCTGCGCCCCAATGCTTTCTACGATGAAGCCGCAACTGAAGCCGCGCGACAGGAAGCGCAGGAGGCGGTCGGGCCCACTTCTATTACGCTACGAAGCGGTGAAGTGATTGTGCGCGAGGGTAATATCGTCTCCGAGTTGGATATGGAGGCGCTAAACGAATTGGGATTGGTAGCTCAGGAGTGGAGTTGGTTCGATTTTGGTATGGCGCTCCTGCTCTCGTGCGCGGCGACGTTTAGCCTGGGTCTGTATCTGTGGCGATTCCAATCTGAGACCCTGACTAAAGCGCGTTCTGAAGTGCTCTCGTTGTTGTTGTTGATCCTCTTTCTGTTCCTGGCGCGTGCCTTAATCACTTCAGGCGATCTGCTGCCATATCTCTTCCCTGGCGCAGCGTTGGCGATGCTCTTGACGACCACGGTGGGGTTACCTTCCGCTGTGGGGGTGATGGTTTTCCTGGGCGGCATCTGCGGTTGGCTTGCTGGACGCTCACTCGACTTTGCGCTTCTCGTGGCGTTGAGTGGTATCATCGGCGCATTGACGATGCCGCGCTACGAACAGACCGGCACCATTTTTCGTTCGGGATTGTTGAGCGGCGTATTCGGCGCACTCACGCTTTTTGTTTTCTATGCGGATGATCTGCGCACGGAGCCAGCGCCGATGCTACTTAAGGTGGGAGTGTGTTTGATCGCCGGGATGGTCTCCGGTGGGTTGACCGTGGGCGGGTTGTTTCTGCTCGCGCCACTCTTCGACTTAACGACGACGTTCCGGCTGACAGAGTTGAGCCGTCCAAATCATCCCTTGCTTCAGCGGTTGTTGCGCGAAACGCCGGCGACTTTCAACCACGTGATGATGGTGACGAGCCTGGCGGAGCAGGCTGCCGAACGCATCGGTGCCAACGCATTGTTGACGCGCGTGGGCGCTTACTATCACGATATTGGCAAGCTGACGCGCCCGTATTTCTTCATTGAAAATCAGCAAGGCTTGAGCAATCCGCACGACCGCCTCGATCCCTATACCAGCGTCGATGTGCTCAAAGGCCACATCCGGGATGGCCTCAAGTTGGCGCATGAGTACCATTTGCCGGCAGGGGTCTGCGCGTTTATTCCTGAGCATCACGGCACGTTGCGCGCGAGCTTCTTCTACCGCAAAGCGGTTGAAGCAGCCGGTGGTGAGACCGATCTGGTGGACGAGTCGCAGTTCCGCTATCCCGGTCCGTCGCCACAAAGCCGCGAGACCCTGCTGGTGATGTTGGCCGACGGCTCGGAAGCCGCGACGCGTGCCCGCCGGCCTTCCACGCCGGAGGATTTGGCGGAGGTCGTCAATTCGATTTTCGAGCAGCGCATCGCGGATGGGCAGTTGGATAGTTGCCCGATCACGATGCAGGAATTACATACTGTGAAAACACTTTACATTGATTTGCTGCGGGGAGCATTTCATCCGCGCGTACAATACCCTGAACCAAAGGAGAGCAAGGATCAGAACCATGCGTAGTGTAGTTAGACCAGTCAAACATCATACTGTGGATATTCAAGTTGAGAAACACGTTGAACCTGTGGACATCAAGCCGCTGCGCGAAGCGGCGATCGCAACCCTGGCGCAGCAGAATGTGCGTGATGCATGTGAGGTGGTCGTCGTTATCTCCGACGACGCAGCTCTGCGCGATTTGAACGCCCGGTTTCGAGGAATCGACGCGCCGACCGATGTCCTATCTTTCGCCGATGACACGCGCGGGCCATTTGCGGGTGGCAGTGGTAATTTCCCACGCTATTTGGGCGACATTGTCATTTCCATCGATCGGGCGCGTGAGCAGGCTGAGGCTGCTGGCGGCACGTTGGCGCAGGAATTGCAATTGCTCACGGTTCACGGAGTCTTGCACTTGCTTGGGTATGATCATGCCGAGTCGGCGGAGAAAGCCGCGATGTGGGCGGCACAGAGCGCTATCCTCACGACTCTCGGCGCAGATATTTCGATCCCTGAATGAGGACTCATACTATGAGTCGTCAGAATATGAGTCCTCATCTGAGTCCTCACCGTAACGGCAACGTCTGGCTCGGTTTCAAAAATGCGGGCGAGGGGTTGCTTCATGCCATTCGCACACAGCGTAATTTCCGCATTCACCTTGTGGCGACGGTGCTCGTTGTGATCATGGGGATGTGGTTAGGGTTGCCGGGTACATCGTGGGCGATTTTGGTACTGATGATTGGCATGGTCCTTGTCACTGAGATGATGAACACTGCCGCCGAAGCTCTGGTGGACCTCGCCAGCCCCGACTATCACCCACTTGCCAAACTGGTTAAAGATGTGGCGGCGGGCGCGGTTTTGGTGATCGCCATCACTTCCGTAGTGATAGGATTGATCGTCCTGGGGCCGCCATTGCTGGTGCGACTCGGAATATAGAAAGGCTTCGCAAATCGACACGGGCTCTGAACCGTGTCGATTTGCGTTACTTATAGCTAGAATTGGGCGTCAGCGGGCATCCCGGATTTGAGCGCCCCGTCGCTATTGTCCAGGCGGATTTCGACCGCGTAGAAGGTGTTGAGGCGCTCTTCTGCCGTGGCGA
>JBJYXQ010000504.1:0-1995 GCA_046260035.1 Anaerolineae bacterium | reverse complement strand
CCGCCGGAGTTGATCAGCCCGGCGCGTCCCATGTAGCAGTTGACCACCTGGTAACGGCACAGATCGATGGGGTGATCGGTGGTTAACTCGGTGTACATGCGCTCGTCGAGCTTGCCGTAGCTAGAATCGCCCATGTTCAGCGCCTTGTAACCGCCGTTGTTCACCGCTTGTTTTTGCTTGATGATATCCGCCTCGATGGTCACGCCGAGATGGTTAGCCTGACCCGTCAGGTCGGCGCTGAGCTGGTAATCCACACCGCCCACCTTGAACGCGGAGTTCCGCAGATAGCACCACAGCACCGTCGCCATGCCCAACTCGTGCGCGCGCTTAAACGCCTGGCTCACCTCGACGATTTGGCGGCTGGACTCTTTCGAGCCGAAGTAGATCGTCGCGCCGACGGCGACGGCACCCATATCCCACGCCTGCTCAATGTGCGCGAAGAAGACCTGGTCAAACTTGTTCGGGTAGGTGAGTAGTTCATTATGGTTAAATTTGAGGATGAAGGGGATTTTGTGCGCGTACTTCCGCGCGACCGAGCCGAGTACGCCCAACGTAGAGGCCACCCCATTGCAGCCACCCTCAATCGCCAACTTGACGATGCTTTCCGGGTCGAAGTAGATGGGGTTGGGCGCAAACGACGCGCCGGCAGAGTGCTCGATGCCCTGATCGACCGGCAGAATCGAGAGATAGCCCGTGCCTGACAGCCGCCCGTGATTGAACAGCGCCGCCATACTGCGCAGCACGCGCGGGGAGCGGTCACTCAGCGCGACGACCCGGTCGAGAAAGTCCGGGCCGGGTAAATGTAACTGCTCCTTGGACACCGTCTTGCACACGTGACCGAGCAGCGACTCGGCATCGTCGTCCAATAACCCTTCAATCGCTTTAATGTCCATCATCACTTTCCTTTCTCTTGAAAATATGGATATACAGGATGAACAGGATGTCGCTTAAGATCCTGTCTATCCTGTTCATCCATATTGAATGATTTTCTTCCTACGTCCTGCCTCTTGAATCATTGTGCCCAGGCCAAAGCCCAGTCCGGTATCCACAAGCCACCAATCCCCATAAAACCCAGGATTGTCGAAGCCACGAACATCAACACGCCAAGGGCGATCAACACCTTATCGGCACGAACATAAGCGAGTTTGTGAACCCACGTGCGGGGCCGCACCCCAAAGGCTCGCAGATCCATCGCGTCGATGATGTCCTCGGCACCGACGATCGCGTTGATGGTCACCGGCACCAGCAGCGGTGCCAGCTTGCGGATCTGGGCGATGACACCGCCGGAGAGCTTCTCGACCTCGTAGCCGCGCGCGCGCTGGGCGTCCATCGTCACCGTGAAGTCGCGCGCCAGCGTGGGCACGAAACGAAACGCCAGGTCCATCGCGTAAGCGAATTTGTCCGGCAGCCCCAGCCCGCGGAACGTGACGCCGTAAAGGCTGGGATCCACCGTGTAGGGAATCGTAATCGCCATCACGGTAATCGCATACATCCGCACGAGCTGGCTTACGGCAAAGATAATCTTTTCGACGGAGATATTCACGGAAATCTGCCACCCGACGATGGGGAGGGAAAGAGGCCCGAGCTGCTTGATAAGATGTTCTTCGGTGTAGGCATACTGGATGCCGCCTCTCCCGGTAAAAAACGTCAGGGTCGTCATGATGAGAATGATGATGCTGATCAAAATCCACGCCCGGCGTGTCTCGCGCCAGGTGAGCTTCGCCAAAAAGAACTGAAGCAGAGCGATGCCCAGGAAGACGAGCAAGATGCGCAAATCCCAGAACTGGATGATGGAGAACAACATCGTCAGCATAAAGATGATCCGCGCCCGTGGATCCAGACGCTGGATGATGGTGTTCCGTTCACGATAACGCCAGGCGATCAGCATTTCATTCCCCTTGAAAGATTAGTTTGCCGACCACGAATTACGAAACGAATAAAAGAATTCAAACCGTCCGCTAAACGCAAATCCGCACAAGCGAAGACGCCTATTCG
>JBJYXQ010000503.1:19252-28383 GCA_046260035.1 Anaerolineae bacterium | reverse complement strand
GATGATCTCGCGCTGCGCGGCGATGGCGTCCGCCAGACTGCCAGCCGCATTATATTGGACGATGATCCGATCGGTAAGTTGGTAATCCGCTTGCTTGCGCAAGTCTTGCACGCGGCGCACAATCTCACGAGCCAGCCCCTCTTGCTCGAGTTCGGGCGTCACCACGGTATCCAGAGCCACGACCAGACCGCCTTCCCCGGCAACGCCGAAGCCTTCACGGGCGTGGCTTTGCACCAGGACCTCGTCAGGCGATAACAACGCCTCGCTGCCGTCATCCAGTGCCAACGTCAACGTCTGACCGGCATTCAGTTTTGCGACGGCGCGCGCAGCATCCGCCTTGTCCAGGGCCTTGCGGACGAGCGGGAACTGCTTACCAAACTTCGGGCCGAGTACGCGATTCAACGGCAGCAGTTTGTATTCGACAAGCTCACCCTCTTCGGCGACAAAGTCGACGCCCTTCACGTTCAATTCATCGGCCAGTATATCGAGCAACTGCGACAGTTCCTCGCGGCGACGTGGATCGGTGGCAATCACAGCACGGGCAAGCGGTTGGCGCACCTTGAGATTATTGCTGGCGCGCACCGAATGGCCTAGCGTCGCGGCCTGGCGCACAGCCGCCATCGCTTCGGTCAACGAAGCTTCCTCTGCGTCGAGCGCCACAGCGACCGGCAGCAAGCAATGATGGACACTCTCTGGGGCAGCGTCGTCCACTTCGCGCACCAAATTCTGGTACATCACTTCCGTCATAAACGGCAGCACCGGCGCGAGCAGCTTGGCGAACGTCACCAGCACGGTGTAGAGCGTCTGGTACGCGGCCTCTTTGTCGGCGTCCGAACTGGCGCTTGCGCCGCGCGCGGCCCAAAAGCGGCGGCGACTGCGGCGGATGTACCAGTTGCTCAGGTCGTCCAGGAACGCCTCGGCAGGATTCGCGACTTTGAGCGGAACATAGGCTTCGTACCCTTCTGTCATCGCCGCGACCGTCTCGCGCAGGCGAGCGATGATCCATTTATCCAGCACGGTGGGAACCGCAGATCCTGTCCATGGCGATCCCAGTTTAGGTTGGCCTTCTTCGTATTTTGACGGATTCTCCATCAATTCCGTCGGCGGCACCCACTCATCGATGCACGCATAGGTGACGAAGAACGCGTAGGTATTCCACAACGGGATGATGAAGCGTCGGCGGGTTTCGTCACCTCGATGATAGCCGAACAGCAAGTTCTGGTCGAGCGGTTGGTTCATAAAGAGCCAGCGCATCGTGTCCACGCCCATATTTTCGGCAGCATCATCGAACCAGATGGCGTTGCCCCACGATTTGTGCATCGGACGGCCATCTTCGGCAAACAGCGTCGAATAGCCATGAACGGTCTTCGTCGGCGGCATCTGCTCGAAGACGGTGCTCATCGTGATCAGGCTGTAGAACCAGTTGCGAAACTGTCCAGGGAACGATTCACTGATCCAGTCGGCCGGGACCCATTTTTCCCAGTATTCATGGTTTGTGCGATACTGTGTGGTGGAATAGGCCACGCTGCCCGCGTCGAGCCACGGATTGCCCACATCCTCGATGCGCGTCATTGTACCGCCGCACTTAGGGCATTTGATCTTCACCGCGTCGACATAGGGACGATGCGGAGTATGCCCCTCGAAGACATCCCACCCCTCGACGGCGCGCGCGCGCAATTCGTCCTCGTCGCCGAGCACCTCGAAGTGTCCGCACGCCTCGGCATCGCAAACCCAAATCGGCAATGCCAGACCCCAGTAGCGCTTCTTCGAGATCATCCAGTCCTGCATATTGCGCAGCCAGTCCATCTCGCGGGCATAGCCGAATTCGGGGATCCACTGGATCTGATCGACGACATCCATAATCTGGTAGCGCAGGCTCCGCGCCTTCTCTTCGGCCGTGACTTCCTCGCGTGGTTTGTCGTATAGCTCGCCCATGTTGATGAACCATTCATCCACCAAGCGGAAGACCAGCGGTGTATCGCAGCGCCAGCAGACGGGATAGCGGTGCGTGTAATCATCCACGCGATAGAGCACGCCTTTGTCATCCAGATTATGGAAAATGTCGTGTGCCACCTCGTGAACGTCACGCCCGGTCAACCAGCCAAACCCCTCGATAAAGATGCCATCTTCGGTCAGCGGAGCCAACGCAGGCAGATCGTGAATCTCGCCCAGTTCAAAGTCTTCCGCACCGCAACCCGGCGCGATATGGACAATCCCCGTGCCTTCAACCTCGCCCACTTCTTCCCAGGGGATGACACGGTGGTAGTCCGGCACGTGCATCGCTTGGACGGCGGGGAGTGCGTCAAACGGACCGGTGTATTCCCACCCGACCATCTCCTCACCCTTGAGCTCGCCCAAAACTTCGTACTTGCCCTTAACGACGTTCTCTAGCGTCCCCTTTGCCAGGTAGTACGTCCAGCCATCACTGGCTTTGACCTTAACGTAGGTCAGCTCAGGGCCAACAGCAGCAGCGACGTTGCTCGTGAGCGTCCAGGGCGTCGTCGTCCAAACAAGGAGGGCTTCCTGTTCGCGACCACGCAGCGGGAAACGCACCACGGGCGCATCGTGGGTCAATTCACGATAGCCGTCGGTGACGATCTCGTGCTGGCTGATGCCGGTCTCACAGCGCGGGCACCAGGGCATCACATCGTGGCCACGATAGAGCCAGCCCCGTTCCCACACCTTCTTGATGAACGTCCAGATGGTGTAGTTGTTCTCGGTGGCGAAGGTGAAATACGACCCGCCGAGTTCCGGTGAGCCCAGTCGTCCCACCAGCCGCTCAACGCTGTCGGTGACAGGGCCAGCAGGCCCATTCGCCGTCATTGCCTGCCCCGGGTTTTCGAGCAGCTTATCAGCCATCGCACGCAGCGTATCCGTATCATTCCAGTCCATCCAAAACCCCAGGCGGATCGATTGTTCGGTCTGTTTGGCAGCCTGACGCAGCACGCGCGCTTTACATTCCAGCACAAACGGCGCGAGACCGTAGGTCTCAATGTCGTGCTTGGACTTGAAGCCCTTCTCCTTCTCAACCTCGACCTCCACCCAGAGGCCCTGGCAATCGAACCCGTTCTGGTAGCGCTGTCGATAACCGCGCATGGCCCAGTAACGCTGCCAGAGATCCTTGTAGGAGCGGCCCCAGCCGTGATGGAGGCCCATCGGATTATTCGCCGTAATCGGCCCATCGATGAACGACCAACGCGGCGCACCCGCGCGCAAGGCGTTAAGCTTCTGAAATGCCTGGATTTTGTCCCAAAAGTCCAGCATTTCGTGTTCTTGTGCGACGAAATCGACTTGGGTTTGTACTGGTTTGAACATATTTTTTCCTCCTCACATCAAAATAACAAAAACGCTCCCATCCCTACAGGGACGGGAGCGTTTCTCTATAGCTCTCGCGGTACCACCCTGATTGTCCCGCACAACGCGGAACCACTCACTCGACGGCAATCACCGCCGTGTTATTGATAACGGGGGACAAGCCCGGTCCGGTCTACTCGAAAACAATCTTTTCTTTTGGCGGACGGCTCCGGAGGGATTTTCAGCGCCGGCTCTTGCACTCGGCTCTCACGCTCCCGAATTCGCTGAAGCGGCTTCCTGCGCGTACTCGTCTCCATCAACGCCTTTATAACTAAAATTATGCCATAAGAAAGGCAGTTGTCAAGCCAACGACCGCAGATAAAGGGTCTTATCATTCTCTAGTCGAGTTAGAAAAATTCATGCAATGCAGCTAGAATTTACGGCAAAAGCTGCGTTAGGAGGGTGTTTTTGGTTTCGGGGGGCGGCCGGAACCAAAAACACCGCATTAAATTTTCTGCCCCCTCAAAGGTTGCAAAAACTGCATATGAAGTGCACCTGCGTGGAAGAATGGTAAACCCTACCGCAGATAATCCTGCGGTCTAATCCACAAATCCTGAATCTGCGGTATGATTGCGGGCATGACGAAAAAATGGACCACGCTATTTCTGTTCATAGGACTATCAATAACGCTGGCATGTAACGTGCCGTTGCTCTCACCGCCGCCCACATCCACGCCAACGGCAACGCCGCAACCGACAGGGACTGCTACACCTGTCATCCCACCCACATCGACGCCACTGCCGGAAGATACGGGCTGGCAAAATCTCCAAGCAGGGATCGAAGTGCGTAGCCTCAACGTCGCCGTTGGGGCCAATGTGGAGCGTGTGACCATCGCACGCCTTGACCCCACGGCTGTGATGTTCCGTGTGCTGTACGCGCCGGGTGCACCCGCGACAGTAAGCGCGTGGGCGCAGCAGACAGGCGCCGCGCTGACCGTAAACGCGGGGTACTTCACGGAAGAACAAACTGTCACCGGACTAACGATCAGCAACCACGAGGTTTTCGGGACGCCGTATGGTGACTATGCGGGCATGTTTGCGGTGACGGAGGTGGGTGAAGTGAGCGTGCGCTGGTTACGCACCTGGCCCTACGATCCGTACGAGGGCCTCCGCGAGGCAGTCCAGTGCTTCCCGGTGCTCGTCAAACCCGGCGGCGTGATGGGTTTCCCCGTCGACGGTGACGATGGGCGTCCAGCGCGACGCACGGTGGTCGCGCAAGACCGAGATGGGCACATCCTGCTGATGATTGCGCCGCGCGGATTCTTCAGCCTGCACTTATTGGCGACATGGCTCGCAGATTCTGATCTGGATGTGGACATCGCGCTAAACCTGGATGGCGGGCCATCGTCAGGATTGTGGATCCCCAATGTAGCGACGATCGATTCGATGGGAGCCGTGCCAGCAGTTATCGCGGTGATGTCACGGTAAGCGTCATCAAGGGTAGTGTGTCCCCTGCCGGTTGATCGTTCAGCATCACCGGCAACCTCTCTCCAGAAAATCCGTACATCCCCACCAGGAGACGATATTCCCCAGGCGCGCTATCCGGCGGCACAAGCACCCCGTACCGGTCAATCATACTTTCTTCCGGCGACCACAGCGACGTAAGGGCAAAACCGCCCCCAGGCTCGGCATCGGTCTGCGCGACCAACGTGCCGTCCGCGTTGAGCAAGTGGACGAAGACTTTGTAGCGTTCTGCCGGCGTTTCCTCCGCCCGCCAAAATAGCGTTAGCGGGATGATGTCGCCGGGCACAAATGCGGTCTCCGTCAATGCGTACCCTTCGAGGGTAATGGTATCCCCCAACCGTGCATCCAGAAACTTTGTAGGCGTATCCGGCAAGGCAGCGGTCCCGTAGATGGCCAGACGCACCGTGCTGAGCCACGTGTCCATAGCTTTGTAAGCGTGCTGCGCCAGGTAGGGTTCGATCAGGCGTTCAGGGTCCGATTCCGCATCCCCCCAAAAGAGGACGAACAATCGCGCGTGGTTTGCCACAATTTCATCCACCCATGTCGCCGCTTCGGATGCATCAGGCCGGTAGGGTGCGGGATACACCGGCAACGGACCGCGGTAGTAATAGGTGAAGACTTCCCATTGGTTTGGTGCACTTAGCAGAATCGCGTCACCCGTCCGGGCCTCCGCAGCGATGCGCGCGGCAAGGCCACGGTAGTCGTCACGAGCGTAGGAAGGATCGGCATAGAGGTGCTGGAGCGAAGTGGTTTGCGCCCAAAGCAAGGCCAGTAGAAGCGCTGCCGCGAGCCCGTTCCGCGCCGTGCCCAAACGCGAGCCAGCACGACGTAGCGGCAAGGCCAAGACTACCACCAGCGGCGCGACTGAGACCATCATGAATTTGAGGTATGCCGGGCGATAGAGGCCGAGGGCAATCACAAGCAATGGGGGAACAAGCGCCATCCCCAATGCGGACCACATCGCAAAACGGGATCGGGCGCGAGTTATCAGCGCCAGCAATAGGAGAATAATAGCACAAAAAACCACATAAGACGCATCACCTGCGGGGATTGTGATCCCCAGGAGCAGCGCGCGTCCGATCTCCTGGACAGCCTGTGCCGAGGTCAAATCGGGGGGCCGCCAGTCACTCGCCCTCAACGCAATCGGCGCCCACGGCAAGAACGCCAGCCCACCGAGTGCGTGTGCCACAATCCACGACCACAACGAGCGCCAATTCCACGGACGGCGTAACACCCAATCGATGGCAAACGCTAGATTCAATCCCAGCAGGACGAAAATGTAGGCATACTGCGTGTAAAGGCCGAGAGCGATACTCAACGCGAGAAGGAGAACGTGATGCGTGATACGTGATACGTGATTGGACTTTTGAGGTGCGAGACCTCGCGCTTGGACGTGAAACTTGAGACTGCAAAGCAATGTCAATGCAGAAGCCAGGCCGAGAAGCGCGTACATCCGAGCTTCCTGGCTATAATAGACCGCCAGTGGATGAAAAGCCATGATGAGCGCTGCGCCGAGGGAAACCCGCTGTCCGCCCACATACCGTCCCGCAGCAGCAGCGACGGCGACGGTCAACACACCGCACAGTGCTGAGAATGCGCGCAGCGCAAACTCCGATTCTCCTGCGAAAACGCGCCATACGTGCAACAGCAGGTAATAGCCAGGGGGATGGATGTCGCCGGCAGCGCCTTCGATGATCAGGGCAACTGACCGCTCCACAAGCCGCGCGGTGTTACCCTCGTCATTCCAGAAGGATTGGGCATCCAGGTGATAAAAGCGCAGTCCAGTGGCTACGAGAAGGATCGCAAGACAGACGCTAACGTACCAGCGTTTCACCCGACCTCGCGTGGCGGCGTAATCCCTGCCGCCTCCCAAATCTTCTCCTCCGGGATGACACCCCGCCGCCGAATCTCTAGCGGATCGGGGATGCAATCCACAATGGTCGAGGGAACGCCGAAGGGGGCGCGTCCGCCGTCCAGGATAAGGCCCACATCATCACCAAAGAGTTTTGCCGCTTCGTGGGCGGTAATGGCAGGAGCTTCGCCGCAACAGATCGCACCGGTGGCAAACAAAAAGCCGCCAACCGCATCGAAAAGGGGCAACAACAAGGGGAAATTGGGGACACGGAGCGCAACCGGCGAAGCACGCAATGCCGGGTTGAGATCAGGATTGGGTGGAAGGATCAGTGTCAGCAGGCCAGGCCAGAAAGATCGGGCCAACCGCTGCGCCACCTGGTGACGCGCTGTCCAAATAGGATGTGCCAACACGTCCATGTACTCTGCTCGTGCCATCAAGAATGGAGACGCAGGTTCAGGATCGCGGTTGCGTATCGTATAAAGATGCGTGATGGCCTCGGTTTTGTCAGGTAGGGCAGCAATGCCGTAAACGGTATCCGTAGGAATAATGATAATCTGTCCCGCCTGGAGCAGTTCGACCGCCCGCGCGATGGCTGTGGGGTTGCGAATGGAGAGAATTGGGACGCTTGGAAGCGCGGGGCTCAAGGATGGCTCCCATCCAACACAAAGCGTTCAAGGAGCACCGCCGCGCCGTCTTCCGTTACCGGCGGCGCAATCCAATCCGCAACTTTCTGCACGGGCGGGGTCGCATTGCCCATCGCCACACCGACGCCGGCCCATTTGATCATCGCGAGATCGTTCTCCTGATCACCTGCAGCCAACACATCTTCCTGTGGGATGTTGAAATGCTGCGCCAACCACGCCACGGCTGAGCCCTTATCCACACCGAGTGGCACCACTTCGATGAACTGCGCGTGGGAACGCACGATCTCAGCCACACCCGCAAAGCGCTCCTGCAACACCTCCGCCATTGCCGGAATTTGCTCCGGTTCGGCAACATACAGCACCTTATCGACCCCCTTGTGCGTTGCGAGGATCGTGTCCCAGGGTTCCCCCACCGTCACACCAGAACCGAGAAGCGCATCGTAGAAAGCGACAGGATGCAAAAACTCCTCAACGAAAAGCTGTCCTTCGGCGTACAGAAGAACATGCCAGCCATTCACCGCACCTAACTCAATCGCCTCCTGCGCCAGTGTCGTGGGCAGGGTAATCCGCCGCAACACCGGCCCATCGAGGGCCTGAACCCAGCCACCTTGATAGCAAATCAGCGGCGCAGTGACGTTCAATTCGCAGGCAAAACGTTCCGTCGCGGTGAACATCCGCCCGGTCGCCAGGGTAACAATGACGCCCTGCGCCTGGGCTTGCGCTACCGCTTGGGCCACGCGCGGTCGGATCTTCTGATCCGCCCCCATCAAAGTTCCATCCAGGTCAAACACAGCTAAACGTATCATCACAATATTTACGTCGTTATGAAAATGTTAGTCCTATTGGCGCATCAAGATAGAAACCGCCGCGGCCCACAACCCACCCTGAATGGCCAACAACCCCGTCCAGAGGAAATAGGTCGCCGTGCGTTCACGACGATACAGCAGCAGGCCCAATCCCCCATTGATCACCAGGAAAATCACGCCCAGCAGCGCAAGGTAGAAAATGCGCGAGGCCGCAACCACCAGCAGCGCCTCACCCGCCGAGCTAAACCGTAGCGCAACCTCCGGCGGTAAATGCGGATAACGCCAACAAAGCACGCCCACAAGCAAAACGAGGAGTGAAAAGCTGCCCGACAATACGCTCAACCCCAAGCGATCGCGCCAGATGGCCCAATCGAGGAATCCCGGGTGTTTAGATGATTCCTCGACCTCCTGCGTCGGTCCCATATCCAGCCGCTCACGGAACGCCTTAAGAAACTCATCGCGGTCTTTGGGTGAAATCGCATATGCCATCCCCGAAGTACGGATGATGATCTGTTCCTTCAAAGGGCGCGTGGCAAAGAACAGGATTTGGCCGATGTCAGGCGCTTCGCCTAGGCCAACAAAGTATCCTGGCCAACGGAATCCCGGCTGCATCCGCCGCCCCTTGATATCGGCACCTTGCAAGACAGCCTGGACCGAGGCCATAGGAATCTGGTGCTGGGTGCCGCCCCAGTGGATGATGATCGCGTTGCGATCCATCTCATAAATAGCGTTGATCAATCCCCACAATTGGTAGATTATGCGGATGATGATGACCAGCGCCCCTACGGCACCGACGCCCATCAAAAACGTCCATATCGTGACAGGCAGCATCCACGCCAAGACAACGAGAGCAACGGTCACCGCGATGAGGACAGCGACGATGATAAGTCCGATGATCCATCCCCATCGGACCTGGAGATTCCAGGTATTGTGCATCCTATAGCTCCTGCCTGGATTCCAGGGCGCGTGTCAGCGTCACCGCGTCCGCGTATTCCAGATCGCCGCCCAT